>CBDVAV010000247.1:0-7146 GCA_965372055.1 uncultured bacterium
TGAAATTTCCATTGGGTGAACTTCCGTTGATATGATAATTTTATTGCCCGTACTAATCAATTGCTCCAGGAGTTGCAATTTCTTGTTGTTTGACTTATGGTTATTGATTTCATATTCGAAATTGTCAAGTATAACAATGTTAGGATTTTTTGTTTCTAACTTCTTTACTATTTTCTCCCATTTATTAGTCTGACTAATTAAAATACAATTGATGAACTCGATTTCATTTGTCTTTTTAAAGGTATTTCTTAACAACTCTGTCCTGCCCGAATTTGCCAAACCAAGTAAAATAATATTCTTACCAGCATCCAAAACTGAGGTTAATTCATCCGGTTGGATTTCTTTTCTTTGCTCGGATAGCTGCTCATCCTTGGCGTAAATTTTTGAGACAGCATATTTGATTATCTGGTAAAGGGCATATAATAAAATTACCAATACAAGAAATGCCATAAAATAGAAAGACTTAAAATCATTAAGGGACAAAAAGTTTATTTTGTCAATTACCATGCTTAAAGTCGTCGCTCCCTGGTTATAATCCAAGTATTGTAGGCCAACCCTGTTAAAATTTTCTTTGGGGAAACTATCTGTTTCTGTTATAAGGGTGCCACCATAATTCCAAGTAAACAAATTATCAGCAGAAACTGGATATACCAATCCCTTGTTCCTGATCATTAGGTCATTTAAGTTTGGCCTGGCCTCAAACAGAATGTCATTGAAGTTTTTGCTATCAAAATGCCAGGGGTTTTGACTTTTATAAGTAACTTCTAAAGTATCAATGAAGATGGGATATGATCCTTGCTTGGTTTTAGCCTCCAAGTATTGCTTGTTTATACTTTTTGTAGTATCTAATTTTAAATATTGCTCATTGACACTTGATTCTTTCTCCAATATTTTCTGCCCAAAATCAAGCAAAGTATTTTTTGACCAAATCTCAGATTCCTGAGCATAGGCGAATTCATAATGATAAAACGTAGGAACTATGGAAGTTGAAAAAAGCCAGGCAAATAGGAAAAGAGGGTAAGGATGCTTGATACGTTCAATAAAGGTTGGAAATTGTTGGATTTTGGTGATGAAGTAAAACAAGGCCACAATTGCAGCCTGAAAAAACACAATGCTAAATGATGCCTGAAAAAATAAAATACTGGTGAGGTTAACCAGGATAAACAATGATAATGCCATCAAGATAAATCTTACACTATATGACTTGCGATCAGCATAATCAAGATATAAATAGGTTATAACAAATACTAACATTGGGGTTATGAGAGCCCTGTTAATCACGTCAATTTGGTTTCCGGGAAATAAATTATTGAACAATATTGTTAGTAAAACGGTTGCAATATTGGCAACAATCAATTGTCTATAGAGATTGTGTTTCTTTTTGGACGGTTTCATCCAATCGAAATAAAAATGGCTAATTTTAAGTACAGATGGTTTATACCTGGAAATCAACATCATTACAACCAGTAAACCAACCCCCAAAAATGATAGTACTATCAGGAATAAAGCCAGTATCCAGGTTACGGCGATCCTGGTTTTTAAATATTCCAAATTGGAGTATGTTACCAAGTACAAAGAGGTTTTTTGTATTGGTGTTATCAGCATCCTATGTTTTTTGCCAGCGTAATCGGCAGTGGTACTTGTTATAGTATGGCTATAAATAGCTGCTCTTAAATTAGGGTTCCTGTTGATTTCTTCAATAAAATTTTCTTGTAAAATCTTTTTCTTATCCGAATGTATAAGTACCTGGCCGGATTCATTGATAATGGCAAAGCCAAACCCCAATGGCAAAATTGGATCTATAACGGAATGAAGTTTAGTGGTAATCACTGCCACTGCATATCTTGGATTGATACTCCTTTTTGACAAGGCCACTTCATTATAGCCAGTTGTCCAGGAAACAATGGATTCAAAAGCAACCTTGCTGTCAGGATGCCACGACCACATATCATTATTGATCACATCTTTATAATAATTTCTATCGCTAAGATCTAGGATCGGGTTCTCTTTTTTGAATGGTGTAAATTGCGTTTTTTGCAATCCCAGATTGTCCAGCCAAAACATTTCATTATAATAAGGGTAAAAGGTATGTTTGAATATATCATTGGATAATATATTGCTTCGTGAGGAATCATTTGCCATAAATTTCCAGGCAGCCAGGTCATTCGATAACAGGGAATCATAAAGGGTCAATTGGTTATATCCGTCTTCCATTTCCTGTGTGAATTTCAAGTTGACCTCCGTGGACAAATCACGAAGATTGTCATCCAGGTTTCTCTTGTCATGACCATAAAAGTATATCAGGATTAAGAAAACCAGCATCATCAATGATGCCCCAACCACAATGGAAAGACCTGTGGAAATCACATTTCTAATGTACAATCGCTCAATTTCACTCATCAAAAACAATTTAAGTAGAGGCATACTTATAATAATGAGCAAAACTGCAAGACCAGCATATAAAATTATCCAGGAGTCAATTTGCCTAATTTGCTTGGCATAAGCACTGTACTCAACACATCCCACTAATATCCAACTTTCATTATTCCTATATTTGGTACTAAAAACAAACGCTTTATAGGCAGTTTCCCCCACTAGAAACATTTTTGTATTACCAGACCTAACTCCACTACTGTCCAATAGTATCTTATCAATGCCAATTACCTCAAGTTTATTTCGAAAAGTTTGATAAATGCTTCTCCCTTCATTTCTAACAATAATGAAATTATCAAAAACATCTTCCCTCAGTAAGGGATTTATAAAATCATTGATTGCGATTACAACTTTAATCTCAAATTTATCATTGGGCATGACTATGTCAAATTTTGCATAGTCAAGATTATTTTTTTGATCAACGCTATTTTTGTCATCTACTACCACTGCAGTAAGATTATAAACCTTCAGCCGATTATTCAACTGATTAATTAAATCTTGCCTTGATTTACCGAATTCATAATAATCATTGATGTTTTTAGAATATTCTATGTCAAGTAAACGCATTTCAATTTTCAATGAATCTTTTCTTTCTTGGGATTTAGTGGAATCAGGGTCCTCAATTTTTTCAATTTCATCGTGTAGTGATTCTTGGATACTATCAATTTCCTGAAACCTTAATTTCAATCGATCTCTCTTTTCTGATTTAGAAATCCCATTTTCAAAATCTGAGATTACCTGCTTGGAAATAGTTTCGGTTTCTGTTAGGTTTTTATTTTTATCATGAATATTATCAGCTATTTTTTCCAAAGTCCGGTAAGCTTTTTTATTATATAGCCTCTCATTGGTTTCTACATAAATAAAAAAGTAAAAAACGTAGGTGAATGCTATCAAAGCCAAGGTTAAAAGAACTGTCCAGGATTTTCTGGATATTTTTGGGGCTGAAAGTTTCATATGCTACTTTTCTATCATAAGACATCATATTCAATAGCATACTTTACTAATCCAACTGCATTTTTAGCATGCGTCTTACGAATTAAATTATACCTGATTTTTTCTACTGTCCTGACATTGATGAGCAGTTTCTTGGAAATTTCTTTGCTGGTCAATTCTTCACAGATTAAGGCTAACACTTCTTTTTCCCTATGGGAAAATTCCACAGGCACCCTTCTTCCTGAGTATTTCATAAACCCTTCGCGCAAGGTGTTAAGAACATAGCTGCTATACTGGAAACCTTTATCATGAACACCGGTTATTGTTTTCTCGATCTCATCTGGCTCTGCATTCTTTAAAAGGTATCCATGTACACCTATCTGCAACATGTTGGAGATATATCCTTTATCCTCCTGCATTGTCAATACTACAATCTTTGTTTTAGGATAATTCTTTAAAATATGTCTGCTAGCTTCAATACCGTCCAGTACTGGCATATTGAGGTCCATCATGATCACATCAGTTTTTTCCTTTTTAATTAGGGAGATAACCTCTTTCCCATTCTCTGCCTCCCTTATCCTTCCTATTCGTTTTATCTCTGATAATATCATTACCATCCCTTTTCTAAATAGCTTATGATCATCGGCTACAATTATATCGATCTTTTTCATGAGTGGCTGTTATGGTTTTACTTATCAAGTTATGGTATATGTTTTAAAAGTCTTTTTAAAGAGTTGGATTTATACGGCGGCAAAATGCGGCAAACACGTATATACTATGCCTAAATTTCAAATCCAGGCAATAAAATAATAGGCAAATTATTTTTTTCAATTGTTGTTATTGGTGATTCTGATCTCAAGTTTTAAAGATATTTGACAAATCGACAATCTCAACTTACCCTATCCCTCCCGTTTTTCTAAGCACATTTGATTAACATCAATAATATCCCTACAGTTTTAACCTACTTAATCAAATTCAACTACAAAATTATTGGGAAAAGGGCCTTCGTTGAGTCCCGTTCCCTTTCCTGCATTATTAGAGGCTCTTCGTATATTCGGCAACTTGATTATAGCTGAAACAAATTCAGGTATGGTTACGGCATTAATATATTTTCCATAGCATTCATGTAAAGCAAATCCATAATTCATGTACCCTGGTCCCCGGTTTGCATCGAATACTTTTGGGTTAGGAAAAATGACCGGGTCAAACATTGCCGCTGCAGTAGTGGCAAAAATTTTCCTTTTTGCGGGAATGGTATAATTTTTGGCACTTCCTTTTAGAACTTGCTTGCTTTCACTATAGCGAAGTACAACAGGTTGATGAGGATTGAATCGCAGTGCTTCAGACACATAACCATACATTTGATTCATATCTCCTTCTTTGGCAACTTCAATTGCTGTCTTTAGTGCATCTGGCCGTCTGAACAACTCGTCCAAAACCAATACTACCGATTTGTTGGTTGTTTCAAGTGCGCCAGTGATGATCCCTGAAATGTTCCTCCGTATTGCATCGTCATTAAACCATTGATTACCCTCTTCTTGCTGCATCAATATTAGGCGATTTAGAAGATTATCGCTCAGTCCTACACCATCTGCTATTTTTTGCTTTCTGTCTTTAATAAGTTGGACTATCCATGCCTTGAGTCTTGTGGCTGCTCCCAGTCCCTTTTGATGAATATCTTTGTTATCTCCAAGATTCAGAAACAAGTCCCAAAAAATTGATCTTAGCCATTCTTTCATTTTTACTTCAGTAGGTGATGGAATTCCAAAATAGTTATCTATTAAGCGAACCATTACCACCCTTGTTAAGGAATTTACGACGTCCAATTTACCATAAGGTTGTGCCAGCCCGGTAATCTCAGATGCATTCGAGTGTACAAAATTCCGAATCAACTCCATATCATCATTCTTAGATGCCTTCCTAACGAAATTTCTCTCACGGTCAAATAATGGGTTAGACCTGTCCATTCCCAAAAAGAATGCATCATTTAAATCTGACATTTTTTTAGAATTGATTTCTTCAATAGTGAAATCTTCATCCCGGTTTAGTAATTCAACTACTAATGAGTGTCTGTTGACAACCACAAGTTTTGTGAACCAAACTTTAATAACCGGAAGATGGCGTTGCAGGAAATTGAAAAGAAAAACCCTAAAACTATTTCCAAATAATGCTCCAGATATTGACTGACTGATACGGGATAATATTCCTGGTTCCTTGGGAAGCTCACTCTGGTCACGCATAGGCAAGCGATCTTCACGGTAGAGCCTTAAGATAAACTGACCGGCCCTAGTGGCCCTCATTTCTAGAATAACCTGCCGAAGTTCATCTGGAACCTGGTTTATTTTTGTGGCGACAGCACCAAATTCATCGGGCAATATTAAAGGGGCGGCAATTGAAGCAAAAGATATGTCTGCTATTGTGAGACTGTTTCCTACAAGATACTTTCGTCCATCACTGAGAATTTCATCCACGTAGCTGAATATTTTTTTTATTTCTAATAAACGTTGTTCATTGCTGCTATTCTCAATGCCCAATCCTTTGACCAAGGCTTTACGCAAAATTGGGTAGGCAATCTTAAAGATCAATTTTTCAATTAACGGGACCCGTGCTGTAAATAGGGGAATTGCAAATTTGCGATATGGAAGAATGTGTGCATAAACGTACTCGGAAAGACAACCCGCCAATTCAGTGCTAAACTTATGGTACAATTCCAATACTTGCTCGCGCTCATTGTTGGTTTCAGGGATTAACCTATCGCTTAGTAAAGACCTCTGGTCCAAATATTGAATTATACTTGGGACAGTGTATAACAGTGCATCTGTGGTGAGCAGTACCGGGTTGTTCCAATTACCTTTTTGTCCGGTTAATTTGTTTATCACTGATACATAAAGACCTGGCGCATGGGGCACATCTTTGTACAAAATACGCTTCGAGTCCAATGCCCATTTGGCAATTTCATCGATGCAGCTTACACTATTGCTAATCAGGCTTGGTACTCTTTTAACATACTTAAAATCCTTCCTGAATTTTATTTGGTCTAGTGGCTCTATTGTCTCTGTCATGATTAGGCTATAAAGGGTTGATTTATCATTTCTCAAGATTCATAATTGATACAATTAAAGAATCCTGTATTATCATTAAATAGAAAGCTATATATCACTAAAAACCAGCATTCCAACCTAATTGTACAATTCAAGAAGATTGGTGGTGGCAGTGAATATCACACAAGATATCACATTTTATATTACTAAATATCACATTTTTTACTATTAATTATCATTTATTATTATTATCATTACTAAACATTAATTCAAGATTTCCATTATTTGACTCTTATTTATGATCAACGAATTAATGAAATATTATTGAAAATTAGTGATAATTTAACCTCACAGTCATGTCCAATATTGCTGGCAAAGCATATGCAATGACTCTAATGACCCCGATAAAACGGTATAGAGTCTGGATAAACAAGTTTATTTTCTGGTTGGCGGGATTAGAATTCTTTAAAAAAATATCTTTTGGAGGATTGCTCACTTTATCCCTTATCCATTATGCCCGGTGGGTTATTATTAAACCCAAGCAGTTTCCACATCTCAGTCCTAAACAGCCAAGGGAAAAATTAAAGTATGCCTATATGTTTTTTTTCAGCAACTTCAATGGTAGCTGGACGCAATATGTAGATTCATTTTCTATGGCAATTCCTAGTGGCCTGGATTTATTGTGGCGCAAAAATGTTGGCTGGCCCAACTCAGTTCCGGAAACACCTTTTAATGCCTA
>CBDVAV010000248.1:0-7142 GCA_965372055.1 uncultured bacterium
AAAAAAATGTTTTCGTTTGATTTTATATCGAACTCACGTTAAATAATTTAAACTCATTAAAAGATGGGTACAACAAGAAGAAATTTTATTAAGTCCTCGATCATTACCGGAGCTACAATTTATAGCTTCCCAGGTCTTTCATTTACAAACCACCTACGTATGGAAACTCCTACCATTGGTCACGGGAATTTTAAGTACGAAGTTGATCCAACGTGGGGAATACAGGATGCCAGTAAAATACCAGTTAAAGATTGTCATGAAATGGTACAGGATGCAAGGGGAAGGTTGATCCTGCTCACCAACCACACTAAAAACAACGTGATCGTTTATGATAAATCAGGAAAGGTAACTCAAACCTGGGGCGCAGAATTCCCAGGTGCCCATGGCTTGACCTTGTGGGAGGCAGGAGGCGAAGAATTTTTGTTTATTACAGATACGGAAAGACACCAGGTTTATAAAACAACCCTGGAGGGCAAAATATTGATGACCCTGAACTATCCAAGAGAAACCGGTAAATATGAAAGTGAAGAGCAATATAAACCCACTGAAACCGCTATTGGGCCAATGGGCGATATCTATGTGGCAGATGGATACGGGAGTAATTTCATCACCCAATATTCAGGTGAAGGCGAATACATCCGGTATTTCGGTGGCACCGGAAAAGGCGATGCCCAGTTTGATTGTTGTCATGGAATAACCGTGGATACTAGATTTAATGAGCCTGTTTTGCTCATTACCTCACGGACAACCCAGGAATTTAAAAGGTTTACCCTTGAAGGGGAGCATCTTGAAACTATCCCCTTGCCTGGTTGCTGGGTTTGCCGACCGGTAATCCACGGCGAGGATCTGTACTTTGCTGTAATTGTTACCAAAAACTGGGGTGAATATGATGGAATGGTTGCCGTACTGGACAAGAATAACAAAGTTGTATCATTCCCCGGGGGAAATGCACCCGACTACTCGTCTGGCAAGTTGGCCACTGGAATTTCTGACTACAGCACCTTCTTAAATCCCCACGATGTATGTGTTGACAATGACGGGAATCTTTACGTGCCTCAATGGTATTCCGGCAGGACTTATCCGGTTAAATTAAACAGGGTTTAAGGTCACCCTTTCATTCTACTAATTCAAATGTTGAGTAAATTAATCCATTCCCAATGATAGATTCACAAAATAAAACTTCTCTATTTCTATATTCCCAAAGATCAATAGCGATTGCAACATATTTCGGAGGCCCTGTAGCAGCTGGAGTACTTATAAGGAGAAATTTTATTAATCTTGGGAAAGAAGAATATGGGAAACATGCATTATTCATAGGCGTCATTTCTACAGTATTACTTTTCGTTGGACTATTCTCTACACCGGAACATATTATTGATTTAATCCCAGGCCCATTATTGCCGCTTATTTACACAGTAATTATTTATCTAATTGTTGACCGTCTCCAAGGTCAAGATTTAAAGCAGCACAAAATGGCTAAAGGACAATTTTATTCTGGTTGGAAGGCCGCTGGCATTGGATCAATTTATATGGTTATTATCATGGGAATCATTTTTGGTTATGTTTTTCTTTCTCCAGCTGGTTATGATGTAACAAAATATGATAATGGATTTGCAAAATTTACGAAAAATGAAGAACAAGCGATCGAACTTTTTGCCATGCTTGAATCATCAAATACAGCTCAAGCCTATGATTTTATTATTGAAACAGGAATTCCGTTATGGGAAGAAAATTTGCATATACTCGATGATTTAGATAAAATAGAGGGGTTGGGTATTGAATTAAAATATCAAAATGAAGCCCTTCGAGAATACTGTCAATTAAGAATAGAATCTTACCAACTTATTGGAAAGGCTTTAGAAGAGAATACAGACAAATACGGTCAGCAAATATCAGAAATCCACGATAAAATAGACGTTATTATAAATAATCTATCAAATTAGAATCAATTTGAAGGTGAAATCCTTCCCAACTCACAGCTTCAATTATTTGTAGACCCCAACAACCCATCTATTTATATAAATGATGGAGCAAAATTTATAAATGTGTTACCTTTTTATATAATTGACTGGGCAAAAAGTATAGACGACTCACCTTTTTATATAATTGATGGGGTGAAAAGTATAGTCGGCCTATCTTTTTATATAAACCAAGGAGTTCTGGCGTCATTCCCGCGAACCTTCCTACGTGAGCACTACTGAAGGCAAGGGGCGGGAATCCAATCCACCCAACCCATATTGGTCAACTTGGTTGAATTAGGGGCCCAAGTCTCGCCACGCTATGGCTTGGCCTGAAGATTTATCCGCCATCAGGAGGACTTGAGCCAGCGGGGGGGTTTATTGAAAAATTGCGTAATTTTAGAATATGGAAATATTTAACCGCAAACTTCTGAAAGCACTAAATATTCTCCTTTTAATAGAACTTGTGTTAATGGCTGTTGTAGCTTTGTTCGGTTAAGGCTTTATTTTCTTCCTCTTTAAACCCCCGCCAATCAGAATGTAGAAGACATTAATAAGAATCAAAGAAATAATTAAAGCTATCGACAAACAATCTGAAAAACTCATTCGATTCGTTAGAATGATTCATCGTATGTGACTTGCACATATATCAAACTAGGTCTAAGTAATATATAATTGCCTAATAAATTAATGTAGGCTGGATAGCATAGGAGGGTACTGGGCAATCCACCATTTTATATAATTGATGGGGTGAAAAGTATAGACGGTCTGCCATTTTATATAATTGACGGAGCTAAAAGTATCGGCGACCCACCATTTTATATAATTGACGGAGTAAAAAGCATCTACATCTACCTTTTTATATATACCAAAGTGTTAGGATTTTCCCAGATCTCATTCACTTTTGGCCTTAACGGGAGGATTTATCCGCCATCAGGAGGACTTGAGATAGCCGGGGTAAATAAAAGTACTGAATTGTAAGACACAAGGTCTCTCCTTCCCAAATTGCCAGGCGAGAAGACTTACGCTATCGTCGGGGGGTGTATGAAATAACGCTTGTTGGTGAAGAACACCAACAAGGGCAATGGCTTTATTTAACCTAATTATTATGTCTCAGAGAGTCAACTGGTTTAGCCATCGAAGCTTTGAATGTATGGTAACTTACAGTAAATAACGACACTAGGAATACCGTTATAAAACTTATGGAGATAATTGAAAGCGTTATGTTAATACGATAAGCAAAGTCATTCAACCACCATTGTGATATATATATAGCAATAGGAAGCCCAATTGTGGCACCAATTAGCACAATCTTTGTAAAAGAATATGAGAAAAGTTTGACAATATTTATTACCCCTGCTCCGAATACTTTTCTGATCCCAACTTCCCGTACTTTTTGAATTACCAGATATGAGGCAAGACTGACTAATCCCATGCAGGCAATCAGTAATCCTACTAATGTAAATGCCGTAATCAAGTATGCCAATGTCTTCTCTGATTTGTATTTTGAAGATATCCTCTGGTTCAAATACACATAATCAAATGGCAGATAATTAACCAGCTGATTCCATTTACCCTTGATATTTTCTAAAATGAAAGGTTGATCCAATGCATCAATTTTTGCCATCAAAAATGCTTTTATTTGGTTATTGGTGTGAATTAAAATCAATGGTTCAATTGGCTCGTACAAAGACCTGAAATGAAAATCTTTAATTACACCTTTAACGGTTCCAAGTTTATTACCCTTGACACCCCAGTTCATGATCAACTTCCTGCCGATTACGTCTTTAGCGTCCCAACCGAACTGATGAAGTGCTGACTGATTGAGAATAAAATAATAACCGGTATCAGTTTCTGCAAGCTTATTAAAATTGGATCCAACCTTCAGATCAAGATCGAATAGTGGGATAAAATTTTCATCAACCTGGTTTACTATAAAATGTAATCCATCACCATCAGGATCCCCAGGCAAGAAAAATTTAGTGGCGAACCTGACCTCATGGATTGGCTCCTGTGTGATGGAGACTTCGTGCACTCCTGGTAATGTAAGTATTTCAGATTTTAAAGTATTTGCCAGGTCAGGATTAAATAACCTATAAATGGGTATACTGATTACATTATCATCACTGTAGCCAAGCTCTTTAGACTGTAAGTAATCCATCTGTCGTTGGATGACCAATGCACCAAATAACAAGACGATAGTAATAACAATTTGAAATGTGAGCAGGGATTTTCTGATTGCGGTTTCTTTCTTTTTGTTTCCATACTTACCTTTTAACACATTGCGAGGCTTGATCTTTGAAAAATAATACGCTGGGTAAATGCCTGCCAGTGCTGAAATGATGAGAATAAAGGCTCCCGATTTGAGTAATATATCATTACTAAAGATTACCCCCAAATCAATATTTAATCCCGTTAGGCTGTTGAATTTTGTTAAAAAAGCACTTGCTACTACAAATGATAAAAATCCTGAAAGCGCAACAATGATGAATGCTTCGAACAAGAACTGAAATACCAAGTTTGCCCTGTAAGCGCCAACAATTTTTCTGATCCCGATTTCTTTGAACCTTTTAATTGATTTCGCAGTCGAAAAATTAATATAGTTGATAATTACAATAAGCAAAATCAAAATTGATACACCTGAAAATATATTTACGATAACCTGATTACCAACAGGGCCTAGAGCGTTCCCAAAACCGCTCCTTAAATAGATATCATTAAGAGTTTCCAGATGGATAGTTGCATCGTATCCCTGTAAACTCTTTTCATTGACCCTAATGGGGGTAAGGCTTTTAATTTTTTCCGGTTGTGTCCCTTTGGTGGCAAGTACATATGTTATATTTAAACTTGCTCCCCAAGACACCCCTCTTGAATCCCCCAAAGATGTATATGAGCCTATAAAATCAAATTGAATGTGGGAATTCTGAGGTAGATCTTGCATAATTCCGGTGATGATATAACTTCTGGCCCTTATAACTTCAATAATTTCAATGGGGTGGCCAATTATTTCTTTTGAAGCCCAATCACTTCCAAAATATTTCTCAGCCATAGACTCTGATAGAACAATTGAACCGCGTTCTACCAGGGCTTTTGAACTATTTCCTTTTATGAGCTTGAAATCAAAGATTTGAAATAAAGTTGAATCAGCAAATACAAAACCAGTTTCATCAATAATTTCATCTTCCATTTTAATTGATATGTCTCGCTGTCGAAATCGCACGTAGTTTTCTATTGTAGCATAGTTATCCATGAGGAAGGGTCCTGCTGCACTTACAGACAGTGAAGTTTTTGTTTCAATATCACCGGAGGACCAGGTCATTGGAACCCTATAAATGCGGTCTGCTTTTGAGTGAAATCGATCAAAGTTAACCTGGTTGTTGACATAGATGAATATTAATAGGACACTGCTTAATCCAACGGTAAGTCCTGCGACCTGGATGAATAGTAGATTCGGATTTCTTTTAAGATATCTTAAGGCAGTATTAAGTGCATTAAGTAATTGATTATGGAATGCCATTGGAAATATCAAATGATGAAAGATAATTTAACACTTGTTTTATTATTTGTGTCACAATTTCGTCACACTTTTTGAATATCGCCCTTTTCTGCCAGTAATTAGACATAATTGTGTATTCTCCAGGATTCGAACCCGGGGATTAACTGGTATATGTTCCTCCCTGCAGGCTCGGCTGTGCCGAGTGACCGATATTTTCTTTATTATCAAGATAATAAGACAGCCATTTTTTTTGCAGTACAATATTGCAATAGCTTTTTTATTTTCCTGGTGTGCTTAACCAGTGTTGGCCTCTTAATCATGACAATTAGTATTTTATATTCACTTCATTCTTTATCTTTAATAACCGTCACTCGGCACAGCCGAGCGACTGCGTTGGTTTAATCCTATAAAGAAATCCACATATTTTTGAAATAAAATTGATCATCAAGAAGTTCTTTTCCATGCCTGCTCTCAACTCGGACAGAATCTTTATCATATGAACGGATGCAACATAGTAGTTACTCAAGCTCAAGATACAATGTATGATGTTGTGTAAATAATTCTTCTAATTTTAGTAATATTAGATTGTGAAAATTAAACTTCCAATTTGGATAAAATTGCACTGGTTAATAACCATACCAGGTTTATTGCTCTTTATTGGGAGAATGAGCTATGAATATTTATGGCTCACATATTTATACGGGGAACAAATGATAGGCTTTTCACTAATGCATCAAACACCTCTATTCTCGATCTTCTTGCTCATTTCTTATTTCTCAGCCATAATATGGATTTTAGTATATACTGTCTGGTTAATCTATATTAAAGTTTCAAGGAATACTACAGATTGGCTTCACATATATTTCACAACTGTTTTTTTAATATTGTTCGAATTTTTGCTTCTTCCAATTTCAAAAACACTCTATTAATTTTGTAGAGCCTAGCACCACATGATTTATTATTGAAGTTACCAATCTCGAAGAACTACTTGCCGAAATAAAATCTGAGTGAACATCAGTAGGATTTTGAACTTCAACTAATCATCTGCATACATATTTACATACAAAAACACCCTAATCCATTTGAATCTGGATGAACTTAGATGAACCAAAAAGATTTTTAAATTTGTGAAGTAACCAAATAAACGGTGATTCTGAACCAAAATCGAAGATTGATGGGGGTGACAATTGGTACCTCCGGGATTCGAACCCAAGTTTCAACTTCCCCCGCTATCTAAAATCTTCCGGTCAAGCCAAAGGGTGGGCGGGAATTGTGATCATTTGTTGACCCTAACAACCCATCTATTTGTATAAATGACTGAGCAAAATGTATAAACGTCTTACCTTTTTGTACAAATGATGGAACATAATACGTCGACGACCTAACTCTTTATATAATCAACCTGGCAAAAAGTACCAGTCACCTGCTTTTTTGTAAAGTGAGAGGGCTGATCAGCCTTTCGGGGGATGCGCATATCCCCCTAAATATTAATAAAAGCTCAATAACGGGGTAAAACGTACCAATGCCCCATCTTTATATATAATTGATGGAGCTAAAAGTATAGTTCAGGGGATACGCCGTATCCCCCGAACTATATATTTTACACCAACGACGGACCTTTTTATATAATTGATGGTGCTAAAAGTTAGGACGGCCTACCATTTTATATAATTGACGGAGCAAAAAGT
>CBDVAV010000249.1:0-7119 GCA_965372055.1 uncultured bacterium
ACACTGCCTTATCAGTAAAGTATACTTTCTAATTCCGAACCCGGTTCATGAATTCTGAAAATTACCCTAATCTGGTCATTAAGGTCATTGGTCATTTTAATTGAGTTTTGTACCAAAATCTCCCACAACACCTGAGAACTTATTTTTAAAGACTAAGTCAAATTCTCAAAACTATCTATAAATAAAAACATGATTTTTGTCATGTTTTTAGATAATCCATACGTATTTACCGCATAATGTATGCGTATAAATACGTATACATTAAAATTAAAATTGTTTAGGTTATAATAAATTATTATTTTTTGTTTTCCATTATTAACTAAACCAAAAAACTGTTATGAAAAAGACACTGTATTTTTTTCTAGCTACATTTTTATTTTGTGGAACTTTACAAGCTCAACCTAACTTTGTTGGTCATTGGCCACTTGACGGTAATCTCTTAGATGTAAGTGGTAGTGGAAACAACGGTACTCTAAATGGGCCACAAACATTAGTAGATGATAGAGATGGCAATTCTCAGAGTGCTTACAGTTTTAATGGCTCCTCAAATTATATACACGTTGGAGATGCATTAGACAATACTTTTACGGGATCTGGTGTTAAATTTACTCTTTCAGTATGGATTAAACAAAGTGCTAATATGGCAAACCATATGATTATTGCTAAATACGGATCTACAAATTGTGGCGAAAGTAATAGACAATTTATTCTTAGAATTCTAAATGGCCAAGTTCAATTTAGATGGTATATTGGTTTAGGAACCAATAACTGGAGAGCATTAACTGCATCCACAACATTATCAATTGGAAATTGGCAACATGTTGCGATTACTTACGATGGATCAATATCTACTAGTGATGGGAAAGATAGAGTGAAGATTTACATAGATGGAAATAATGACAATACTACTCTAACTACAGCAGGATCATTGGGAAATATGTCAAATGGTGGAGCCTATTTAACTTTCGGTCATGCAACAGGAAGCACAGGCTCTAGTTGTTTTCCAAATTACTATAACGGCGCTATTGATGATATTGGTATATATGATGGTGTTTTAAGTGCTACAGAAATAGTAGAAATCTTTGGAGGAGCTATTGTTGATTGGAAAATCAAAGATGGCAATCTATTTTTTAATTCTGGAAAAGTCGGAATAGGCACTTCAATACCTGATGAAAAACTTACAGTTAATGGTAAGGTCCATGCTGTAGAATTCACTACAACCCCGGCGATTCCTGTCCCTGATTATGTTTTTGAAAATGATTATAAATTGCTTTCTCTCAAGGAAATTGAGTCCTATATCAAGGCCAACAAGCATTTACCAGAAATTCCCTCGGCTAAGGAAATAGAAGCTAATGGGTTGGAATTAGGATTGATGAATTTGCTCTTACTTAAAAAAGTAGAGGAACTAACCCTTTATGCTATTAAACAGGATAAAGAAATTGAAGCTTTGAAAGATGCAATAAATGAACTCAAACAAAACGGTTATGATCCCAAGAACTGAACTAAAGCTGTCATTAGTATTTCTGGTATTACTTGTATTTAATCAATCTTCTTATGCTCAAATTGCTAATCCAGTAGAGCAAAAATGGTTAAATGTAAAGTTTTCGAACACTATGCATGGGACTATAATTAGAGTTAAGTCCGATGGTAATTGGCAACAAAAAACAATCACCAATAGCAGTCAGGTTAAATCCGGATTACATTTTGGGCTAGATGATTTAAAGATTGATGAATTGTATATTGAATGGCCCTCTGGAGAGGTGTTCCAAACTTTTGATGTGCCTTTAACCAAAAGCATTTTGGTTTCGGAACCGGGTTCAAACTTAATATTACAAAACATAACTATTGGCAATAGTACAATTTATAGCTTTGACAAAATTATTGTTGGTAGAAACGTTGATAAGAATCGACAAATAGGGGATGTTATTTTAAACTCAGGGTCAACTGTAAATTTTATTTCAAAGAATGGTGTTCAAATAGGCGGCGGGTTCAACACCAATGGAGCCTTTTTTAGAACAAAGAAAGACCCAAGTATTCAAACAACCTCTAATTTAAAGACAATAATTCCTGAAGAACCCGAGGATGATTTGCTATCCATTTATCCAAATCCTGTTAAGGATGAATTAAATATTCAGTATTTAAACAGTGAGCTAATGGATATTAAGTTGGTTAACATTTTGGGTGTTACAATGTTTTCCAGAGTATTTTCCAGTGACGAGATAGTAAAATTAAATATGAAAGGATTGCCTGCTGGTTTATATGTTTTAAAAATAAAAACCAATGACAGCATAGTCGAAAGGAGAATAATTAAAAACTAACAATTTCCTAGTCACCGATAAAAAATGAGTCCAAGAAGCTAGTCGTGGTATTTTATCACGGCTGGCTTTATTGCCCCAAGGGTTCATTGTTGGACGAATTCCAATAGACCCATCATCCCTATTAAAATCCTCACAACACAAAACCAAGAACTGAGAACTGACCCCTCTCAATACTCAATTACAAATTCCATGTCTAAAATGCCGTGTCTCTAATCTCATATCCCTAGTCAGATACATATCTACCAGATATTGGTACAATAGTAAAACCCTTCTTAAAGTCTTCCCCTTATCCTTGCAAAAAATTAGTACTACTATGCTTTTGAAAATATTTAAATGGTATTTGAAACATGCGGAGCTTCTGTTAATCATGACAGCAACGATGCTGATACTGGAAATACTGTGGATTTTTGGATAATCAACTAATGAAAAAATTATTGCCCCTGATACTGTGTGGCTTTCTAGCAACATCTTCCTTCTCCCAAGTAAATCAAAATGATCCAGGTCTTGTAAAAAAAGGATTAAAGCAATTAGATAATAACTTACCTTATGCAAGTAAGTTGAATTTTAATCCAACTTCACCTAAACCATTAAGTCTGGATTTCCTAAATCAAAGGGTAAATTCCATGGATTTAATAAATGATCCAAAGAGTTTGATTGGAGTGCCGGGGGATTTATACCTACAACCTGACGCAAATTCTATAAAATATAGCCGCCGTCGTATGGCTGATGTATTTCATTCCAAAGTATTTAAGATAGCTCTTTTTGCAGCCTTGGCTGTCTCATTCAAATTCCATACTCCTATCACGGGTTATTGATTTAATCTTGGTGCAACCTTTTAGTTGGTTTTGACATCTAATTAGCATTAGTCAAAAACCATTTAGATATGTTATTGAATTACCTAAAAGTTGCCGTAAGAAATCTAATCCGCAACAAATTTTACTCTTTCATCAATATTTTCGGGCTTACAGTCGGCATTACCGCCACCATGCTTATTGTTCTCTATGTAAATGATGAACTAAGCTTTGACCGTTTCCATACCAATTCCGACAGGATTTACCGTGTGGGAATAAAGGGAATTTTATCAGGGGCTGAATTTAACGGGGCTGCATCATGCTCTCCTATGGCTTCAACATTGGTTGCTGAATTTCCTGAAGTTGTAAGTGCAACCAGGATCAATCAATTTACCAACGTGGTGGTTAAAAACGAAGAAGATGTGTTTACCGAGCCAAAAATGTTGCTGGCCGACTCCAATTTTTTCGAGTTCTTCACTTTTGATCTCATCGAAGGTGATATTAAAACAGCCTTGAAAGGCCCAGATAAAATTGTATTGACCGAAGCCGCAGCAATGAAATATTATGGTTATGATGGCAAAAACCAGGAATCCCCCATTGGCAAGATTTTAAATGTATTCACCAGCGGGCGAGCTTGCAAAATTTCAGGCATAGCAAAGAACCCTCCCGAAAATTCCCATTTCACCTTTGAAATGATACTTTCCATGCCTACCTGGGGTTTCAGCCAAAATACACAATGGACCAGCAATAATTTATATACCTACTTTACTATCAGGAAAGACGCCGATATTGAAAACACCATCCCGAAATTCGATGCACTAATCGAGAAATACGTGGGACCCGAAATCGAAGAATATCTTGGTATGAACCTAGACGAGTTCAAAAAAGGTGGTGGTGACTATGGCTACGTGGTTGAACCACTAACTGATATACATTTAAAATCCACCCTTGACAGCCAGATCGAACCTGGAGGGAATATCACATATTTATATATCTTCATAGCTATTGCCATATTTATTATCTTCATAGCCTCCATAAACTTTATGAACCTATCAACAGCCCGTTCCTCCAACAGGGCGAAAGAGGTTGGAATTAGAAAAACAGTAGGTGCTTTTAGATCCAGGCTCATGGGACAATTTTTAGCAGAATCAATAATGTTAAGCATGATCTCGATGGTTTTGGCATGGGCATTTATTTTTCTGGTAATAGATGATTTTAACCAGATTGCCTTCAAAACATTGACATTTAATCCATTTGATAATTTTTGGTTATCGGGAGGTATTTTCATTGTATCTTTTGGTACAGGTTTAATTTCGGGAATTTATCCTGCTGTTTACCTTACTTCCTTCAGGCCAGCTGAAGTTCTTAAGGGCAAGCTCAGGGCAGGATTAAAAGGCAGTGGTATCAGGAATGTTCTGGTGATTTTTCAATTTACCATATCCATAACG
Source organism: uncultured bacterium (assembly GCA_965372055.1). Lineage (GTDB taxonomy): Bacteria > Bacteroidota > Bacteroidia > Cytophagales > Cyclobacteriaceae > CBDVAV01. The sequence goes on from CBDVAV010000249.1 coordinate 4,558, forward strand.
CTTATCATTTGCACTACTGTGGTATTCCGTCAATTGGTTCACATGCAAAATATAAATTTGGGGCTTAACAAAGAAAATGTATTGGTTATCGATAATGCCAGGAGTTTGGAATCTAATTTCGATGCCTTCATGCAGAGCCTCAAATCCTATCCTGAATTTATCAATGTCAGTACTTCTAACTTATTGCCACCAAAAATATTTAATAACACCGTATTCAGGCCTGTTGGAGACAAAGAGGCTGATCATCTGATCTATTTTTATAGTGCCGATTATGATCACCTAAAAACAATTGGCGCGGAAATGGCAGATGGAAGGTTCTTCTCCCGGGATTTCCCATCCGACTCGAATGCCATTGTTTTAAACCAAGCCGCACTGGATCAAATTGGATGGGAAGATCACGAAGGCAAGGAGATATTTACATTCTTTAATTCCATGGATGATCCACCTATGGATGTTATTGGTGTGGTAAAAGATTTCAATTTTGAGACTTTGAAAAATGAAATCAAACCTCTGGCTATTGTCCTCACCCCTCGATCAAATTTAATATCAGTTAAGCTCTCTGCAGGAAATTTACAAGACAGAATTAAGTTGATTGAGGAAAAGTGGAAAGAATTTGCCCCTAATGCACCTTTTGAATACACTTTTTTGGATCAGGATTTTACTGCACTGTTCAGGGCCGAACAGCAATTGAGCAAAATCTTTAGCATCTTTACTGTTCTGGGTATATTCATCGCATGTCTTGGATTATTTGGATTATCTACATTTTCTGCTGAACAACGGGCCAAAGAAATAAGTATTCGCAAAGTTATGGGGGCTTCCTTGGTAAGTATAATGACCCTGTTATCCAAAGACTTTACAAAATTGGTTGGAATTTCATTCTTGATTTCCATACCTCTTGCTTATTTTGCCATGTCTATTTGGCTCGATGAATTTGCTTATAAAGTCGAGATAGGAATAATCACAATTGTTGCATCTGGCTCTCGGCTTTATTGATTACCTGGATAACAGTAAGCTATCAATCTTTTAAGGCCGGAAATGCAAATCCGGTAATCTCTTTGAGGTCGGAGTAAGATGAAATGCACTACAACAAGCAGGGAAATTCCGAAATTAATTAATATCCGCCTCTGGCGGATTAAAATGATCCTTGATGTTTAAAATCGCCTCTCAAGGACCTGAATCTCTTTCTCGCCTCTGCGGAGAATACACTGCCAGGGTAGCGGGTTAAGAAATCCCGGTAAATTTCCATTGCAGCATCTTTGTCACCAATGTGGAGTTCATAAATTTCACCCATCATAAAATAAGCATCATCACTTAAAACATCGTAATCATACTCGTTCACAATTCTCTCCAGCAATTTAACTGCCCCGGGAAATTCGCCTGACTTCATATAGATATTTGCCTGCAGCATCCAAAGCTCATCTGTCAGGCTATGTCCTTCATGATCTATCAACATTTGATCCACCGACTGCAAAGCCTCCGTTATTTTATTTTGAAATAACAGCAATTCAATGCTGGCATATTTTCCCATGGCCAGTTCAGTGCTGTCCAGTCCTGTATTGTCCTGGATGAGAATGCTTAATTTCATGGCATCATTGGCAATTTCCCTGGTTGTGGCCATTTTCAAGATGTCCAAATGTTCCTGGGCAAGCGCAAAATCACCTTTAAAGTAGGACAGTTTGGCATTTCGAAGTTTAGCTTCATAACCGATCTTAGTATCTTTATGGCTTTTCTCTACTTGCGAGTATAGTAATGTAGATTCCCAGGGTTCGTTGGTCAAAATATAAATATCTCCCAAATCCAACTTGGATGTAGCTTTCAAATCATCATTTACCCTGGGGGCATTAATTAATTTCTGCAAAATTTGAATAGCAGAATCTTTCTCATCCAGATAAAATGCATATAGAATTGCCTGGTTCTTCAACGCTTCCATTGTCGTTCTGTTGAGTCCGATTTCTTCAATAAAAGATTCATAGTCCCTGATTAGTATTCTGATCTCATTCTCATCAACCGGAAAGGTTTTTTTTACCATCTCCTCCCTCGATTCAATCATGTACATTTTTGCCAGGATAAAATTGAAAGTTCCGGGATATTGCTTGATCACGTAGTCAAATATTTTTATGGAACTGGCAAAATCTTCATTTTCTTTGGCAATGTTTCCAATATCCAGAACCCTCCTACCTTCTAGTTTTAATCTCTTGTCAAGTGCTCTTGCCTGGATAAAGGCCCCCTGGAAATTTTTTTGTTGAAGATTCACCCATATTAGCAATTCACCGTATATCTCTTTCTTCGGTTGTTTTTGTACTTTTTCATACAACAACTCTTCAAGTTTTTTTAGTTCTTCAGGTTCGGGAAGTAGGTTTTGAAGGGAGTTTTTCACATAATTTATATTACCTGGATTTTGAACTGCATAATTCAAATATTCCTGGACCATCTCTTCCTTTCTATTTAAGAACCTATAGATATTTGCCATCTCCAACGAATAAGCCAACTTATTATCATTGGCCTTTCTTGCCTCCTGATAAGTAATAATGGCAAAATCCATGATATTCTTATTGATGAAAT
>CBDVAV010000250.1:0-7089 GCA_965372055.1 uncultured bacterium
GGATCATACTTCTAACTGCTACTTTGAAATAATTTTTTAACATGGTCTATTTATTTTGAATTGTTATTATTAAACCTATAGTATTTTAGATTATTCATGACTAAGTGATTTAATAGGGCTTACCATGGCGGCCTTTAAAGCTTGAATACTAACAGATAAAATTGCAATGACAGATACTATTAGTCCTCCAACAATAAAAGCCCAAGAGTAAACTGGGATTCGGTAAACAAAACTTTCCAACCACCCATCGACCAAGTAATAAGTAAATGGAGAAGCTATCAAGAAGCCAATCCCTACCAACAAGATGAATTTCTTATTTATCATGGTGGCAATACTTGAAACAGATGCACCAAAAACCTTTCTGATCCCAATTTCTTTGGTTCGTTGTTCAATGGTGAATGATGTTAGTCCATACAATCCAAGACAGGCAATTAAAATACTAATTAAAGAAAATATGGAAACGGTTTTAAATAACTGTTGCTGGTCCTTGTAATTATCATTAAACCATTGGTCTACAAAGTAATACTCGAAGGGGAATCTTGATTCGAAATTATTCCAAATACTTTCAATGTAAGACAAGGTCTCAGGTATATTTTTTCCAGTAATCCTAACTGACAAATTATGGAAATTACTAGGCCAGATAAACATTGCAATTGGCCCCACAGTGCTGGTAGTAAGTGGATTGTAATGGAAATCTTTAACTACCCCGATAATTGGAAATTTTGGCCCCAGGGGATTAAACTGTACTTGTTGATTCAGTGGCTCCTTCCAACCCATTTGATTTACAAATGCTTCATTCACTATCAGGGCATTTGAATCTGAAGCAATTTGAGTATCAATGTCCCTGCCTTCTACTATCTCCATTCCATAGGTTTTGATAAAATTTCCATCGGTCCTGAAGATGCGAACTCCCAGTTCATCCTCATCTCCTTCTTTTACAACAGTTGTAGTATAAGTGCCGGATCCAATGGCAGCTTGTCCGGCAGCGGTTGAAATAACATCGGGGTGACTTTCAATCTCATTTTGGAAAGTTTGATATTTTGAACTGATTGAATTTTCTATATTTAACACTAATACTTGATCTTTGGCAAAACCCAGATCTTTGGTGTTAAGGTATTCCATTTGGGAAAACACAAGGATTGTACCTGTGATAAGCATCACGGAAATGGCAAATTGAAAAGTGGTCAATACTTGTCGGGCAGCGTTTCCCGTGATTTTACTTTTGGCTGATGATCGTAAAGCCTTGGCAGGGCTGAAAGATGAAAGCACCAAGGCTGGATATGTGCCGGCTACTATCGAGACTATGGCAATGATCCCAACGGTGGGAATCAGCACTTTTGTGCTTAGCAAAATATCTATTTGAATATGTCTTCCAGCCAAATCATTAAATGCGGGGATTGCCAAGTCTGCTAATAACAAAGCCAATAAGCCTGACAATAATGTGATCAATAAAGACTCTCCAAAAAATTGCAAAAGAAGCTGCTTCCTTGATGCTCCCATTACTTTTCTTATTCCAACCTCACGGGCTCTTTTTGTCGCTTTTGCTGTATTTATGTTGATATAATTGATGCAGGCAATTAAAAGAAGAAATATTGCTGTAAATGAGAAAATCTTAATGTAAAGCCCGCTGCCCAATCTGGCGTTTCGAATCCCGGTTAAATTTGAAGAATTTAAGTAAATATCTTGAAATGGCTGCAAATAGAGAAAATATTGATCAGCCCTTTCAGGAAAATTCCGTTGCATAAAGTCTGTCAATTTTGATTGTAATTGATCAACGTCTGCTCCTTCGTTGGTCAGAACATAGGTGAAAATTGCTTGTGCCCACCAATTGTTCATCCAAGTAAAAGGCAGAGGGCCCGTACCTGGAACGGTAGTTGTCCAGGAAACCAATGCATCATATTGGAGGTGGGAATTACGCGGTGGGTTTTCGACCACACCTGTGACATGATATTCAAGCGATTGAAGCCCGATAACTGTTTGCCCAATTGGATCAGCATTTCCAAATAGTTTATCAGCAAGGTCCTCGGTGATAATAACTGAAGATGGTACTACTAATGCTAAATTCCTATCACCTTTAATAAGCTTGAAATCAAACAAATCAAAGAAAGTACTATCAACAAACAGAAAATTTGACACTTTAACATTCTTGTCATCAAAGGACATTACTACATCATCCCACCAGGGGCAAACCCTAGTGATATTTTCCACTTCAGGATACTCATCCAAAATTGTTGGCCCCATTAATCCAGAGTTTTCAGCAGTTAATCTTGAAACCCCAGTATTAAGGTTCAGGCTTCTTTTATTCAATCGGTATAATCTGTCTTTTTTAGTATGGAATTTATCAAATGACAATTCATCATTGATAAATGCCAGAGCCAGGATGCTACAAGCCAATGCCACGGTTAACCCTAGAACATTGATGCCAAGATATGCTTTGTATTTCAGTATGTTCCGGAGGGTTATTTTGAGATAGTTCCTTATCATTTTCCTTTTATTTAATCATTTGGCCTCCAAGCAGCATGCCAAATCTATAAACATTTGATATTCAACTACTTACAACTAGATTTGATTTATTGTTATATTTCCAAATGCCCATTTACAGGATACATAGTGTCCAATAATGGGCATACTGTGTTTTGATTATTGTAACTTACAAGTTAGCAAAGTGTAGTAAAGTGCATTAACATATGAGTATCCGAAAAGGAAAATTATTGATAGTAGATGATGACGATTACATCAAGCTAACATTAAAGATGTTCCTTGAACAACATTTCAGTGATATTATCGCCCTGGAAGATCCAAGTAAAATCCCGGAAATGATGGAGAATATCAACTTCGACGTAATGATCCTGGATATGAATTTTGAGCAGGGTGAGACCAGCGGGCAAGCCGGGTTTGATTGGTTGGAGAAAATATTGAAGATTGATCCACAATCCCATGTGATCATGATCACCGCTTACGGAGGGGTAAGTATTGCAGTAGAAGCAATAAAGCGGGGGGCGAAGGATTTTATAGTGAAACCATGGCAAAATGAAAGGCTTCTAGCGACAATAAGTACTGTATTCAACCTCAGTAAAGAAAAACAAAATGTACGGCATCTTAAAAGTCAACAAAAAATAATTTCTTCATCAATTGATGATCAATTCTCGAACATCGTGGGAAAATCCCCTTCTATCAAAAAAGTTTTTAATACTATAGATAAAGTAGCAGCAACCAATGCCGATGTGTTATTATTGGGTGATAACGGAACGGGAAAGGAGTTAGTGGCCAGATCTATCCATAGGAATTCAAAACGATCGGGAGAAGTATTTATTAGCGTTGATCTGGGTTCAATTTCAGAAACATTATTTGAAAGTGAACTCTTCGGGCATAGAAAGGGTGCATTTACTGACGCCAAGGAAGACCGTATTGGTAGGTTTGAAGCTGCATCTGGCGGAACTGTTTTCCTGGATGAAATAGGTAACCTGAGTTTATCGTTGCAAGCTAAATTACTTGCGGTGATACAAAACCGGAAGATCACACGTGTAGGCACCAATGAACCTATTGATATTGATGTCAGGATTATATATGCCACCAATAGGCCGTTAACCCAAATGGTAAAAAACGGGGAATTCAGGGAAGATCTTTTGTACAGAATAAATACAGTGGAATTACAGGTGCCAAAACTCAAAGAACGCATTGATGATATCCCTTTATTGACAGACCATTTCTTGGATTTATATAGCAAGAAATACAATAAACCAAGATCAAAAATACCCGGGAATGTCATTAACAAGTTGAAATCTTACTCTTGGCCAGGGAATATACGTGAATTGCAACATGCAGTTGAACGGGCAGTGATCATGTCCGATAGTGAAAAACTGGAGATTAGTGATTTCTCTTTTTTGAATGCAGTATCCGATAGTGCACTTGAACCTGAAAATTATAATCTCGAAGTATTGGAATCATGGGCAATCAGGAAAGCAATGCGAAAACATCATGGGAATATAAGTCACGCGGCCAAGGAACTTGGCCTATCAAGGGGAGCGATGTACCGTAGAATGGAAAAATATGGTCTATAGGAATTTTAGGTTTAATGTAATTATCAGGGTCTTACTGATCGCCATAGGTATGGGCAGTTTGGTATATTTCATTTTAATTACCGAGCAGTACCTTCGAAGCATCTACATTTTCATATTTATCGTATTGGCCATTATCGAGTTTATTTGGTATGTGGATAAAACCAACAGGGATTTCTCATCATTCCTGCTGGCAATCATGCAAGACGATTTTTCAACTACTTTCTCCGAAAAAAGAAAAGGCAAATCATTCGCCCGTCTTTATGGCGCATTGAATAAGATCACCCAAAAGTTTAAAAATATCAGTGCTGAAAAAGAGATACAATTCCTTTACCTGGAAACCTTGGTAGAACATGTGAAAGTAGGCCTGATCAGTTTTGATGGGGATGGGAAAATACATTTATTGAATGGAGCGGCTAAAGGTTTGTTGAACCTTCCTGTGCTAAGCAATATAAAAGGTCTGGAAAGAGTTGATCGAAACCTGCTAAAAGTGATCCGGTCCATCAAATCAACAGAGAACAAACTGGTAAAAGCCACCATAGACAATAAATTGCTACAGTTGGCTGTACATGCTTCTGAATTTAAGCTGAAGGATAAGTACTATAAATTAGTCTCCTTGCAAAACATCCAAAACGAACTGGAAGCCCATGAGTTGGAGGCTTGGCAAAAACTGATCCGGGTTCTTACCCACGAGATTATGAATTCTGTAACCCCAATAACTTCATTAACATCTACATTGCAAGATATCCTCAATAAAGAGAAAGAAAATATTGATGATGGGAATGCATGGTTTTCGAATCTATCTCAAGGACTGGATGCCATAAAAAACAGGAGCGAAGGACTACAAACCTTTACCGAGGCGTATAAAAACCTGACCGGAATCCCACTTCCACAATTCAAAAAAATAAATGTAAACAAATTAATGACCAGGGTACAGACCCTCTTTTCAGAAACTGCTGAAAAAAAACAGATAAAATTAACTGTGGAAGTCAATACTTCCGATTTGGAAATACTGGTTGATGAAGACTTGTTCGGGCAAGTACTGATCAATATTATGCAGAACGCCCTGCATGCTGTTGCAAAATCCATTAAGCCTCAAGTAAAAATCACCGTAAAAGATGCACCGAATCAAAGGGTTTCCTTTATTATCAAAGATAACGGGGAAGGAATCGCTAAAGACAAATTGGATAAGATCTTCATACCTTTTTTTACAACTAAAAAAGATGGCTCTGGGATTGGTTTGGCCTTGTCAAGGCAAATAATACAAATGCACAATGGGCATATTTCGGTGGTCTCCAAACCGGGGGAAGGTACCACTTTTAACATCACTATTTAATTAATACCATTCTGTTCATATACATTAATGTCATAAATGATGAATAGCAAATAGATATCTTCATATTTACTGCAATAAAGCAGAAAGGTAATCCAACCTTGGTGGATCTAGGATATGATATGCTACAATGGCATCCTCAGAAAAGTTTTGAATTGTTTTGGTACTAACTTCAGCTTTTCTTTTTCTTCTTCATAGCCTTATCATACTTCTTGTTCTCTTTATTTATGAAATCAGCTAGTTCAGGAACAATAGTCTCCTTGCATTTATCAACCAAGGTCTTTGGTTGTGCAACTACTATCATAAGATCACTTAAAGTTGTTGCACAACGATTGTGTCCTTTACCTTCGGATTCAACTGATCCAACAGCTTTTCCTTTGGTGATAAAGCCCAATGATTCGTCGCCTTTTATGACTTCGCGCACATACAATAACATGGACGTTTTCAAACTTGAGGTAAATGATTCTTCACCCTTGGTTTCATAATGCGCATCCATGGATATTTGAACAATTACTTCGTAATCCGTATTCCACCAATCTTCAATCTCAATTTCAGTCTTGCCCACTTTGGCCATCTTTTTTGGCACATCACCTGAATTTACCGCCTCAAAGATGTCCACCCCTAAACCCTTGTTCAGTTCTTCTGCCACAATGGGGTTAAGGTCTTCATAGTCCGTTGGGATCAATTCTTCAAATACTGCTGTGTAAACAAATTTGTCCACATCTTCACTCGATCTATCGGTTATTTTTCCTTTTCCAATCTCATCGCATAAATTAATCTTTTTTTTCGTTGTATGTTGATATCCAATGGGAGTCAGAACTGTAAACACGGCTATCTTTTTCCCAGCCTTTACTTGTTCCATCACTCGTTCTTTAAATGTAGGTTTGGCTACTTTTAAAGATGTTAGACTGATAAAAAGTGGTGATATTAATATTAAAACACAAATTGTCTTAATGGGAGCATAGGTTAGGTACTTCATAATAATTAGGTTAGGTATAATATATTTACTTAGGTATTGACAATTTCTTAATCAATTTTGAAAATTCCAACCATCTTCACAATTGATTTGACTTAATCTGTTTAGATCATATAATTATTTAATGGATAACACCTTATTTTTTCATATAGTTCAGGGCTGGGCTACGATCTCCAATTACTGATTGATAGACAAAGTCCTTTCCCCTCCGGTTTTCAAACTCTTCTTTTGCTTTTTTTATGATTTCAGGATCTTTAAAAAAATCTATTCCTGTTAAGGCAAGGGTTTTTGCAGCTACCATCATTCCTTTAATCCCAATACTTGTCCCTCCAGCAGCAACAGCCTGCCAAGTATGACTGGAAGTGCCAGGAGGCCAGGTAGCAGCCCTCATGCTCACCAATGGAACCACCCAGCTCACATCGCCTGAATCGGTTGAAGAGTTTCTTGCGCTTCCTGAAACTTCCAGTCCTTGGACTAGTTGTGCATCCTTGGGATTAAGTCCGTCGGAGTATAATGTTTTCATCAATTTTTGGGCAAATTCCAATTCTTCAGACGTATACTCCACACCACCAACAATCTCAAGATTTGCATGCATTTGCCGGGCCATTGTTTCATTGGGAAGCACATTAAAAGAGCCTCCCATTATTTCATGCTCCATGGTTGTACCTGTTCCCTGGGCTGCTCCCTTTGCCGCCTCGATCATTCTAGCCAATACTTCCTTT
>CBDVAV010000251.1:0-7060 GCA_965372055.1 uncultured bacterium
CCAGCCCAGGCTGCTGGCACTCCACTTTCACCTCGTGACCTAATACTGGATTTGCGTACTTATGCCGATTCTACCATTGGCGTACCGGAGTTGTTTACCCAAAAATTCACCAATGGAGCTAAACAACCAAAATCCATTGCCGGGGATGTGATAAAGAAAGATGTATTGTGGTCATGTACCAGTTGTATGGCTTGTGTGGAAGCTTGTCCGGTGGGTATTGAGCATTTGACCAGCATAGTGAATTTGCGCAGGACATTGGTAGATGAAGGTAACATGGAAGATATGCTTCAGGATACGCTGATGAATATTAGTGACTATGGTAATTCTTTTGGCCAATCTGAAAGGACACGGGCTGCCTGGACCAAAGACCTGGATTTTAAAATCAAGGATGCCCGAAAGGAAGAGACTGAGTATTTGTGGTTCGTGGGAGATTATGCTTCTTATGATTCCCGAATTCAGGGATTGTCACGAACAGTGGCGACAATACTAAATAAAATCGGATTGGATTACGGTATTTTATACGATGGTGAGAAAAATGCTGGCAACGATGTAAGGAGAGTAGGGGAGGAAGGATTGTACGAGATGTTGGTGGAAGATAACATGGCAGCCTTTGAGGAAGCCAGTTTCAAGGAAATATTTACCACCGATCCCCACAGTTTCAACACTATTAAAAATGAATATCCCGAATTCGGCGGTAATTACAAGATCAGTCATTACACCGGATTGCTTTTAAGACTTATCAATGAAGGAAAACTTAAGCTTTCTAAAAAGCTCGATTACAAAGTTACTTATCACGATCCATGTTACCTTGGAAGGTACAATGGAGAAACAGAAGCACCCCGGAAGTTAATGGAAGCACTTGGTGTTACTTTGCATGATATGCCCCGCTGTAAAGAAAACTCATTCTGCTGTGGCGCAGGCGGTGGCAGGATCTGGATGGATGACTCAAAAATGGATACCCGTCCCAGTGAAATGAGAATCAAGGAGGCATTGGATTTGGGGGATGTCGATTACTTTATCGTCGCCTGCCCGAAAGACTTTGCCATGTATACCGATGCCGTTAAAACCAGTGGCAATGAAGGTAAAATTGAAGTGAAAGACATCATCCAACTGGTGGAAGAAGCAATTTGAGAGTTTTCTAAGTGGAGGTCTGTCTCAATGTAGGCTCTGGCATTATTCCCACAAATGTTGGATCATGGCGTCATTCCCGCGGAGGCGGGAATCTGTAGGTAATTAGGTAAGGCCAATCCATATAGACCCTGTCCAAGGGACTCCTTTGGAGAACCAAGTTCAGGGTGACGGTGATTGCCAGTAGTTTCAGGTTTTGACACCCTACACCCACCTAATGTTTCTTAGATCGTCATTTCCCTGAAATTTGGCTCAAGCGTCATCCCCGCGGAGGCGGGAATCCATTTTTACAATTATACCTGCCCCCCCAAATGAATATTTTGAGTGATGGGTTTCAAGTTAAAAGCCACACAACCTGAAACCCGGAATTCGAAGCCCGAAGCCCGAAACCCGAAACCCGAAACCCGCTCCAAAGGAGTCCCTATGGGAAAACCCACTTCACCACCCTTCCTCCAACTGAAAAGTTACAGGCTCATATTTATCATCAACTTCAAACTCTTCAATAAACATTGCCCATATCATCATCTCCTTTCTTTTTCCATTATCCTTTTCATCCGGTGACTGGTAAGTGCCTTCCAATTGAAAGCCCAGTTTTTCGGCAATTATAACACTGGGCAAATTATTGGGGCTGCAATGTAACACCATCTTCTCAATACCAATATGCTCAAAGCAAAGTTTGGTAAGTGCATAGCTGGACTATGTGGCATAGCCTTTTCCGGCCTTTTTATGATCGATAATATAACCAATTTCCAAAATGCCTTTTCCCTGCCGGGTGAAAAGAAAGATCAACCCAATAAGCTTATCACTTCCTTTTTCGAAAATGCCATAAGTATATTTCTGGTCCAGGTAGAATTCACCTTTCCAGGTCCTGATCTTTTCCTTTTTTACTTCCACCGTTTCCGGTTCATCGGCTGCCCATGGAATCCAGAGGAGCATATACTCTTTGTTTTCCGCCAACAGTTGCTGCAAATCTTCTGCATCCTTGGTGTCCAGCATCCGCATGGTCAAATGTGGAGATGAGATTTGACTGACAAGGTTTTTCATCTGAAGCAATGATAATGAAAGTATATTACTTGGCTGGTGTTTCAAGTTCCAAGTTTTCCAGTAGGGATTCCTTTGGAGCAAGTTCCAAGTTCCAAGTTATAGTTCCAAGTTTCGAAATCCAAAAACCAAAATCCAAAATCCAAAATCCAAAACCCAAAACCCGAAACCCTAAACCCGAAACCCGAAATTCACTCGGTCCAAGTCTCGCTCACCCATTGGCCTTGCAGGAAGACTTAAACCATCGAGAGGAGACTTGCTACATTCTCATGAAAACAGGCTCTGGCATCATTCCCGTGAAGACGGGAATCTAGAACCACCCATACCATATTTGGCAAGCTTGGTTAAATGATAGTCTTAATCTCGCTCGTCCTGTGTCCTAGCCGGAAGACTTGAACCAGCGATGGGGAGGACTTTAACCAAGGGGGAGAATTTATATTCTCTTTTTATAGAGCACAATTGAATTACTTGCCAAATCATGAATTGCCCTTTTTTCCTTACCATTGATTATGGTTATAAATGATATCCATCCAAGAAACCATTTTATCAAAGACCTAAGTATTGCTAAAAGAAAAAATATGTTCTTATCTGTATTTGCATGAGACTTTACTATCATGCCATTTGCCCTATGTCCAATTGTTCCGCCAAATGAAACAAGAATCGGCTCGTAAAGAAAAATGATAAAAACAAATGCGATGCCTCTTGCATAACCAGGTGCATCTTCAAATATGCTAAAAATAACTCCAGCCAGGAAAAACCCTGTAATAATCATCAAGCCATCAACTATCATCGCCTTGAATCTCGTAGCAAGACTTGGATATTCTTCAAAATTATATTTCTGATTTTTAAAAGTCTTAGTCTCAGATGGAGCGCTTGAATTTACATTTTCTTCCATTTCTTCTTTGTTATTTTAGGTTTCCTAACTCATGAACCAACTATCCGTGGAATCCTTTAATCCTTATTAATCTGTGATACTGACACTATTCTAAATAGCAGGATCCAAGTCTCGCTCACCCTTTGGCCTAGCGGGAAGACTTGAACTAGCGGGGTTTTGGATTTTCAAAACTTTGAACTCGATTGGTATGTTCACCTGTTGTTGGGTTTGGCTTATATCTTTAAAATATTTGGGTTCTGGCGAGTGTCAAATAACCGAATTATGTTTACCTCATTTTTCAGTTCTCGATAAAAAATTGTGTTTTGCCTGGTTAAAACACATTTTCGGACTTTTAGTTTTTTATTAATGATAGGGAAAAGTTTCGGTTCTTCCGATATTAGAAGGACTACATTGTCAACTTTGTTTAGGAATTTAGCGGCAACACTATCAGGCCATTTTTCCAACAAATAGGTAAGTATATTTTCCAGATCTTCTTCGGCTGCAGGTGACCAGAGAATTTTCTTAGCCATTCAAATATTTATTTCTGAAATCTGTAATTACACTATTATGTTCACGAGCTTGGCCATTGTCCAATTGATTTAAACCTAGTTTAATCGCATCTTTTTGCTCTTTGGTTAGTTCATCCCACTCATTCAAATTGTTAATACTGTTCATATAGTTTAATAATAGCCCATACACTTCTTTCAAGCTTTCCCCTTTTAAAGAATCAACCTTTCTGAATAAATCAATTTTAATTTCCGCAGAGTTCATTAAATATCTTTCAAGTAAAGATAAAAAAGAAATGTCTAAATCAAGTGAGTTTCGAGTTTCAAGTTACAGGTTTCGCAAAATCCAAAACCCGAAACCCGAAACTCTAGTACAAAATTTTCAAATCCCCTAAGGGTGGAATGTCTTCTGGTAAATCAGTTTCTTCAAGCATTTGCCTGATGTCTATTTCAATACTCCTTGCAATCGTGGTAATAGGCACATCATTGTACAAGCCTTCAAAAGGGTTCTCGCTGTATTCCCCAATCATTTCCATGGTATGGAACACCCACGATACCAGCATGGTAAATGGAATTGACAGCCATATGAAATGCTCATGAGGAATATCTGCAAAAGCATTTAACATGGCAAAGGGCAGCAGCAGGATAAATATCCAAACAAAAAAGTAATTGACACTGGCATATTGCCTGGGAAAGGGGAAGTTTTTTATGCGCTCCGATTTGCCTTGCAAGGTATATGCTTCGGTGAGCAGCTTTCCAAATTCCATGTGCCGGAAATCTTCAATTAACCCTTTGCGTTTCAGTTTGAGGAAATGCTTTGATTGCAGACTGATAATGTGTGAAGCCTTGTTTCCTTTTTTCGAAATATATTCAAATTCTTCTTCTGATAAATAATCCCTGAGCTTTTCGAAATGGTTTTCACTAGAATGTACACCAGCTAATTTCCTGAAGATTTCATCATTTTTGGTATGATGCTCCCATGCCTTTGGCTCCCTCAACTGGTAAGTAAGGGCTTTTAGCCAAGCAATATGCCTATGCACGATGGTTTTGTGATGGCCAGCTAATTCATCATCTTTAACCTCTTCATTTGAGAACTCATCGGTAACATAATCCCTGGTGAAAATGGTGAAAGTACGGGATAGGTTTACTATTCCTCCCCATATCTTGCGGGCTTCCCACAATCTCTCGTAAGAAGAATTGTTTTTAAAGCCTAAATAAAATGCCACTGCAATACCTACCAAGGAGATGGGCTGCCATGGGATAATCAGCCATTCGAAACCAAACATTTGGTATATAATTACGGGGATGGAATCGATGATCAGAAATATCAAGATGTATTTTTTGCCCCACTTTAAAGTGTCCCATAGTGTGTACTTGTCTCCAGCGTGCATGATTTAGGCTTATGGTTTGGTTTCTTTGGGCAATTTACCAATTGGAATCAATTAATCTCGGGTTTTGGGTTTCGGGTTGCATAGCCCGAAACCTCCTTTGGTGGCATCCTCTTTTATTTTCAAGTTTTCCAAAAACCGGTTATTTCAATTCGTTCAAAAGTGCCTTAACCGTATTCATCAGATCAGTATCGTTTCGATAGTAGCTTTCTAATGCAGATCTAAATATAACTGTGTTATAATCTGAAAAAATATTTTTAACATCCATAATCAGTTCATGATTGATGTTTTTCTTCTCAAGCTCATCTTGTACCAATCTTCCACACAAATAGAATTGAGAAGCATGCCATAAGCCCCTTGGGAATTTTATATCCATTTCATTGCTCATATTAAAAATTTCCGTTCTGAACTTACTTTCCCTATTAAATAAAATATGAGCCCCCTCGTGAAATACGGTTTCAATAAAAGCCGATTGGTTTGAAAATGGATCTAAGGTGGAAATAATGATGTTAAAATTTGGCTTATTTTGACTATAAGCCCCAGCCCAACTGGCATAAGCACTTAAGTCAACACGGATTTTAGAATCAGGCCAGGCATAACCTACTAAACGTATAAGCTTTTCAATAATTCGTACTTCCATTTCATTAACATTTAAAAAATGCTCATCGAGGATTTTATTATTGTGCCCGTCATGAATTTCCCAAAACCGACTTTTGTAAATGCTGGAAAAATCATTAAGGATTTGACTATATTCCTTTGTGAATGTTGTATCCGTAATTGGCCTTTGAATATCTTGATTCTGCAACCAAAGCCTCAAATCAGCCAGACCAAATAACAATGTTTTGTCGGTAAGATGATCCTGATAGTATTGGACTGATGTATTCAGGATTTTTCGCTCGTCCGCGCTTAGCAATTGAAAAACCGACTCCTCGCCAATGTCTAAAATCAAATTACCATCTTCTTTCAAATGAGCGACTTGGTCCCCTTTTGCTTGTTGAAACAGAAAATGGTGCAGGTTGATCCAAAAGTCACTATGAAATTCAAAATATCGACTCTCCTTGATGACAGATGGTTGGCTTTGTCCATGGCAATAGCTGGTGAATGCAATAAGAATTGTGAATGCCAGGAATTTCATTTTAGGTGGAGTTAATTGGGGAATTATAATTTTATGAAATGGGTTTATTTCTGCAATCCAAGCTCAAAAATAATACCGTAAATCAATAAATCCTAGTTAACTTTTTTCAGGCATTGACAAATCCGAAACCCAAAACCCAAAACCTATCAGCTTTGCCCATCAAACCAGGTTTTAAACTGGCCAACTTTTTCACGGCTAACAATGATTTCCTTATCATAGTCCTGGTCTATGGAGATCTTTAGGCGGCTGTTGGAATATACCAACACATCAGAAATAGACTTTATATTGATAATAAAAGTGCGGTTTACCCTGAAAAACCCTGACGGTGAAAGCAGGTTTTCCAGTTCTTCCAATTTGTAATCAATAATGAATTTACCTCCTTGCCCCGTCAATAAAAAGACATTTCTGCCCTCGGCATAGAACAATGAAATTTGGTCGGCAGTAATAGACCGGATATGTTCCCCCAGCTTTACCATGAAGCGGGATTTGTAGCTTTTATTATTTTGGATTTGATCGAGTGCCTTGGCAATGTTTTCAAAATTCGGATCGTTTCCAGCGTCCCTCAAGCTATCCCGCATCGACTCCAGTTTTTGCATCGCCCCGGAAAGGTCGTCGAAAGTGATGGGCTTTAATAGATAATCGATGCTGTTAAGTTTAAATGCTTCCACTGCATATTGGTTAAAGGCAGTGGTGAAAATTACCGGTTTATTGATTTCAACCTGCTCAAAAATATTAAAGCTCAAACCATCGGTCAGTTGGATGTCCAGAAATATGAGGTCTACTTTTTCCTGGTTTTCAGCAAGCCATGAAACGGATTGTTTTATGCTTTCAAGTTTCTCCAGGATTTCTATTTCCTGGTTATACCGCAACAAGTACCTTTCCAGTTTTTCAGCCGCCGGGAGTTCGTCTTCGATAATAAGTACTTTCATGCGCATAAAAAATTATGACCAAAAACCTGATTGAAATTTAGTGTTCAATAAATTGCCCC
>CBDVAV010000252.1:0-7050 GCA_965372055.1 uncultured bacterium
GAATCTAATCTTAATATCAATCCTGGCCTATATTTTATTGTCATGTATTTCGTCTGAGGAGAAGAACGAGGGTGAGTTAATCGACTTGGAAACCATAGAGATCAATGCTGCCTTTAGAGACCAAATAAAAACCGGGGGTTTTGTAAAGTTAAGTGCTGGCCACACCTATTATGAATACGAAAATAGGGAATCAGATACTGTTTTGGTATTTGTACATGGTTTTTCTGTCCCTGGGTATATTTGGGATTCGACCTACTATGCAGCTATAGAAAAGGGTTATGGAGCGTTGCGGTTTGATACTTATGGAAGGGGAGCTTCCGACAATCCAGATGTAGTTTATAACGATGAATTATATACCCTACAGTTAAAGGAACTTTTGGATAATCTTGAAATAAACAATAAAATAAACCTACTGGGCTTATCTTATGGCGGAAGGATTATCAGTGTTTTTGCTGCTTTATACCCAGAAAAAATCCAGAATCTTATATATGTGGATCCCGGAGGATTTCACCCTTTAACAGATGACGGAAATTACCCTATTGAAGTCATTGAACAGGATGTAATTGATTTCAAACAAACCGAAAACTATGCAAATATGGCTTCCGGACAATTAGGTGATTTTTATGATCCCAAACCCTTTACAGGCTGGGACAAGCAGTATGAAGAGGTTATGAAATATAAGGGATTTGTAAGGGCATTGCTTTCAACACTTAAGAACAGGCCACCTATAACAGATTCCCATAAAAAAATTGCTGCAGCCAACCTTCCAGTTTACTGTTTCTGGGGAACATATGATACCGTTGTAGTTTTAGATGAGGTAAGGGATACGTTAAATCAACGCATTCCGCAACTTAAACTATTTGAGATCCCTGATTCGGGACATTTGCCACACATGGAACAGGCTCAATTGTTCAACGGGATTTTATTTGAACAGATAATAGTCTCCAGATGATTTCATGATTCCTTGGTGTATACAGCATCAAACACACGGTTTTGTGCAATACTATACTTCATCCCCCCTGGCGGGTGTGCATATTATCTGGCAGCCTTTCTTAGATCAATGGCTTTTTGATGCCCCTTTTTTACCGGATTTCTCAAAGCATGCCGTATCACCCATTTTAGTTCGGTGGAAGCATTTTTTAGCCAGTTCCCGCAAAGATCCAAGGCCAATTGAAGGTGGTCTTTGGCAATATCACCAACATGGTTTGCTACACTTCTCCTGACATATAAGTCAGGGTCATTTTTCAACTGTTCCAAAATAGGAATGGATGGGCTTGGATCTTTAACAAATGAGTCAATCTTCATAGACCAAGGCAATCTTGGCCTTGTACCTTCCGAGCAAAGCCTTCTTACATGAGGATCCATATCTGTCATCCATTGGTATAAAACTTTTAGGGTTCTGTCCTGATCATGGATGATGAATGCTCGTATTGAATATTCACAGGTAAATCTTTTAGTTAACTGATATTGTATATTCATTGAAATATCGAATGGATCAGCACCATTATTAAAAGCAGGGTCAACCCCATATTTTGCAATATAACTGCAATGCGGCATGTAAAATAACACCGCGAGCCCGTTGTTTTCTGTCTTTTTCAAAGGGGGTGTAAGTGACTTTAATAGGATTTCAATTGCTTTTGTGTAAGTATCAGG
Organism: uncultured bacterium; assembly: GCA_965372055.1. Taxonomy (GTDB): domain Bacteria; phylum Bacteroidota; class Bacteroidia; order Cytophagales; family Cyclobacteriaceae; genus CBDVAV01. Next base: position 1,654 of record CBDVAV010000252.1, read on the forward strand.
CAAGTGTTTTCTCAGCGAATCAGCAATATGATTACTTCTCCCGGTGATACTTAAAGGTTCAATGCCCTTCATGGAATCTTCGATAAATGCTTTCTTATCAAATTGATTGTGCACGAAATGCAAGTTCTCTCCCAATTGATGAACTGCATTTTTATCCAAAACAAGTTTTAAGGGAAATCCTTTTTGAATGGATTTAGGAGCATCAGGGATTCTAAGGGCAGACATCTATATTTTTTATTTATTTATAGAGATCGCCTTGCAAATATTTTAATCCAGAGTCAATCACAACTGTGACGATTCTTTTCCCGGCCCCAATTATTTTTGCTCTCTGGATGGCTGCCCATACATTGGCTCCGGAAGTTGCCCCTCCTATTATGCCATCTTTTTTTGCCAACTCATTTGCTGTATAATATGCATCTTCATCAGAAACAGCAATTATTTCATCTATCAAATCTTTTCTGAGGATAGAGGGAACAAATGAAAGCCCAATTCCCTCCAATTTATGCGTTCCACTGGTATTGCCTCCAGAAATATTTCTTACATTAAGTGGTTCTACAGCAATGGTTCTCAATGTTGGTATTCTCTCTTTCAGTATCTCGGAATTGCCCGAGATACAACCACCACCCCCAACTGCCATGATAAATTCATCTATTCCAGTTCCAAGCTCATCAATGATTTCCTGTGCCATTTTATGGTAACCTAACTTATTGTCCATATTATTGATTTGGTCGGGCCAAAAGATATTGGGGCCTTTTATCAGTTCCCTGGTCCTTTTTATCATTCTATTTATCACATCTGCAGTAAGGATGCCATTCTCTGCTTCAATAATTTCAACTGTTGCACCAAATGCCCGCATTGTCTGTAATTTCTCTTCCGAAAATCCATTTGAGGATACAAAATGAGCTTTGTAACCTTTTTTCGCGCATACCATGGCTAAAGAACTTCCCGTGCTTCCTCCTGTATATTCAACCACTGTCATGCCTTCTTTTAGTTTGCCACTTCTTTCTGCTCCTTCGATCATGGATAAAGCCATTCGGTCTTTCATGCTGCCAGTTAGATTTGCCCCCTCAAATTTGACATAGATTTCAGCACTACTTGAATCAGTCAGGTTTTCAATTTTGATAAGAGGTGTATTTCCTATTCCTTTCATTTACTTGATTTTTTATCAAATAGCATATTACGGTTTTTGTAAAATCCGTATGCCTGTAAGTTACAAATAACAGCAGGGCTATCTATTAATCACTGGAAACAGAAGAACTCCCGCAGTTACCCGGCTGTGGTAAGTAGTTGATAAAGGCACTAATGGGGAGTATATAAAGTCCAAGTCTCGCTTTCCCGCAAACCTAGGCTAGAAGACTTGAACTAGCGTGGGGTATTTAACTAGTTTAGAAAACTCTTTAATTCGTTCAAATAACCATCCTTGTGTTCGTGAAGTTCTTTCAAATGCTCTCTAATATCGTTATGCCAGTTCATTTGATGAACTTGTATTGCTATGTCATTTATTACACTGTCCTTCTTATTGGTATCATCAATCTGTTTTCTAAAAATATCAGTCCTTTCAAGAATTTTCTCTAAAATTTCTCTTACTCTCTTTGTGGCTTCTTTGCTAGTAATATTCTTAAATAGGAACTCATTCTGAAATCTGTTGAAGCTTATAAATTCATTAACTAGATTCAAAATTTGACCAACCAAGCCATGAACTTCAACTGTAGAATAACCAGTCATACTATCGTTGATCAAATCTGTAATTCTTTGGATCAAATCTAATTGATTCTTGAATTCTTGGTATCTAAGTTCAAACAGCTTTGTTCGTTTTTGGTTGATCTGATTCAGAACAATTTGAAATACACCTATGATTAATGCCAATGCTGGAATTAGTGCTACAAGAATCTTATCAGTTTCTTTAAAAATTTCAAGTACAAAAAAAAGGTGCCAGATTGCGCTAGAACTCAGAGTTAGAAATAGATAAAGTAGTATATAGTCCCAGTTCCTTCTAATCATGTTGGTTTCATACGATTAAATTGGTATCCTCCTGTATGCCATCTAACGTCTGGCTATATGTATTACGTATATATTCCTTATAACTTAATTCCGCTTATCTACCCAATTTGGTAGGCTAACTGCACCTTTTGCAAGGTATGGTAAATATTAGGTCCAGTCAATACGTATAAATACGTATGCCCGCTATCGCACAGGCCAAGTATGTGTTACTTGCCATCTCACTAGTTTGTCTCCTTTACGGATCATAAACGGCGCATGACTTTTACGTTTCGGTTTGTGCAGACACAAACCGAGGGTACATGGAATTAATATTGGCACAAGTCTCGCCGCCCCTAACCCCAAACCAGAAGACTTGGGCCATTGCAGGGGAAGAAACTGTCAATTACCTGAAACAATCGGTTCCTGATTACAACAATAAGCCCCCCTCATTGTCACCTTTCGTTATCTTAATATTTGAACATATCCCTTAAATTCACTCTTGTTATCTTTAAGTATTAAATAGTAATAGTAGATGCCATCAGGTAGTTTTTCACCATCCCACAAGTTTTTATAATTTTCAACAAAATGAACTTCTTTACCATATCTATTAAATACTCTCAGTTCATTATTTGGGAATATCTCTAACTTATTAATTAAGAATACATCATTTTTCCCATCGCCGTTAGGTGTAAAGACGTTTGGAATGAATATATCATGCTTATACTCAATTTCCTGGATATTTGACCATGAAAACCCATTCCCGTTTTGTTCTTGGGCTTTAATTCTAAATTGATGCCGAAATCCTTCCCTTGCTGTCTCAGTTACTAATGTTGTAACGGATGTTTTAGTTAATATTTCCCAAGAAGAACCATCAACTTTTCTCCAAACTTCGTATCTATCAACTCCATTTGACCATCCACTATAATCATTCCAACTTAATAATATTCGATCACTATCTTCACTTCCTATTACATTTAGCAACATGCTTTCATGCTGTATACTTTCTTTGATAAGATCACAGGCGCTTGCTATCTGTAGTTTATATTGATAAATAGTTTCATCTGTATTTAAATCCAAATCCTCAAAAAAGTTGGTGGTTTTATCTTCGTTCGAAATAATAGTCCATGTACCTGAGTTATTATCCCTGCGAATAATCAATATATCATTATTAACATTTATTGAATCCCTTATTCCCCAATCCAACATAATTGCAGTTTCATCATCAAAATTGGTAGAAATATAATTTATATCTATACCGGTTGTGTCCATAAAAACTAACACAGAAAGGGTATCTGATACTCCAAAACAAATGGTGTCACTGGTTATGCTTTCTTCCTCAACCCATATTTTTTGTAATCCTTCCCCAATCCAATTTACGCTTACTTCGTTAGTTCCTTGTCCTGAAACAATCGCCCCTCCGGAAACTCCCCAATTATAGGTTGATCCATTCGTGTTAATGATGTTATAAATGTTACCATCAACAAGGTTCGAACAAACTGTCGTATCCCCTCTTGGGGTTTCTGTCTGCAATTCAACATTTATTAGAACATCCAGTGTGTCAGAAATCCCAGAGCATCCAGGTTTTAATATTGACTTTGGAGTTGCCTTAATATAAGCAGTATTACTGGTGGGGCCCCAATTCACTTTTATACTATCTGTTAACAATCCGGAAACTATGCTGCCACCGTTTACCTCCCAATCGATCTCGTATCCATGAGGATTATCTGCCCAATAATCAACTTCTTCAACAAATGGGCAAACACTTCTACTTCCCAATATACTTACCCTGATTTCTGGTAGCATTAGCACTTGAATGGTGTCAAAACTCTTACAACTTCCCTTGGCTGCGATAAGTCTATAGTTTATTGTATCAATTTTATTGCTTTGATTGAAGTTGGTAATTATGGGATTTGATATTATCGGGTCACTAACGAAAAAAGAGGGTTGCCAGAGATAATTATAACCTTGTGTGGGTATTATTCCAATAGTATCGGTTTCTCCATAACAAAGTATCAAATCATTGGCAGGATTTGTAACAACTGAATTGGCTGGAAAGTTGTTTTGTTTCGAATCAAAGAAACTTTCAATAAAATTAGGCAATCCGCTCCCACTCAGATTGTTTTCTAGAAATATTCCTTGACTATAATATTCTATATTGACACCAGGGCTGTTAGGTGAATTAATAATTCCAACGTACCTTGAAGATCCAAAATAACTTTTAGCAATATAAATTTTTCCATCCGGTCCGATCTGAAGGGCGCTTCCCTGGCCAACGTCTGTATCAGAAGGTATGATTAGGATTTTGGACTGGATAATCTCTTTTTGGTTAAAATTACTAACATCAAATTTTGTTGAAGGAGTATAAAGGTATTGACTGTTGGGGGAAAAAGACAAGCCGTAACGGCCTGAATTTGGACCTAATGAAATAAAATTGGATACTATACCACTTTGGGTATCGAAATTAAAAAGGTGCATTTCAACATCATCCCCAACCCCGACCCTTCCTAGAGCCAACTTTGTTCCATCCGGTGAGAATTTCATGTAACTTGTAATACGAAAGATTCCATCGGTTGTGGGTATTGGTCCAACTTGAGAGATAACAGGAGGATTTATACCTTGTGAAGTGACTAAGTATGCATAGTATTGATTCGTAAAAAATTTACGGGTCAATACCCAGGTGTCCCTGCCATTTTCATGTAAAACTGCACAAAGTCTTTCGTTGACTGGTTTTAATAGTGGAATATTCTTTTCAGGTATATCGCCCAATCCGTTATCAAGTGAAAGATCAACCACTGAATAAGCAAATATTGAGTCATTAGGCCAGTTTCCATTTCCATTACTATCAGGAGTTTGTCCATCTGTGGTAAAAATGAAATATTTTAAGCAGTTACCTGGATCGGGAATAATTATCGATGATTGGGCAGAACTTAAGCTGCCAGCTAACCCTGAACCATTAGGCATTATTTGATGTTGGGAATTGTAAACTTCTTTGCCATTAGTATAGAATAACAATTTCCCTGTGGCATCCGACATTACCGAACAACCTTCTATTGCACTCATCTTTCCATCACCTAAAGGCATTACTTCATCCAGCCTAAAATCAAGCCCTGCGCTATCACCAAAATACCACATTGTATGTTCCTTTTGAGAATAGCAAATATTCGCATATATGAGGAAAAATAAGGTGAATGCAGATTTAATGGATTTCATTACAAATTTGGCAACTAGAATTACAAAAGAATCAATGTTGTGCACTCCAACTTTTTAGGAGAAAGTCGATTTCCAATAATTGTTTCAGAACGAATAACCAATTAAAATTCTTAGTGTTTTTATTTTGAAAGCAGGTTCTACATAAGCATAATCTACAGAAAATGGGTGGAAAAATCTAAGATCAATTTTTACCTGATCCCTTAAGCC
>CBDVAV010000253.1:0-7024 GCA_965372055.1 uncultured bacterium
AGGAGTCTTCCACTCCATTAACTATATTTACCATTCAAGGCACACACAAACACTAACACCCATAAGCTAATTGAACTATTTGCAAAGGCTGGTTGGATCAGATACTTTTATAGACATTTGAAAAGTCCAGCTTACGGATGTTAGTTGAGCGTTACCCTATAAGTCTAATCCAAAATTAGCGGGCATTTTTGTTGATTTTGGCGCAGATGACCAGTATGGAGATGGGGGATTTCCAAGTAGATGGAAGTATACTGAAGATTAGGTTCATAAAATTCAATGAAGCTGCCAAGGGGGTTAACAAATCCAAGATTGCTTAGTACCTCACTTCAAATTCCAAAAACCCTTCCAGGGATTGATACCGGATATCAATATTATCTACCCTTGCCATCATCGGGCCCTTTTTACACCATTCAATAAATTGATCAAGGATTGCTTCATCTGCTTCAGCTTCAATGTATACAGATCCATCTGGTTTGTTCATTACCCAACCTTTAATACCAAGCTCAATGGCTTTTTCTACTGTTGAAGCCCTGTAAAATACGCCTTGTACTCTACCTGAAACAAGTATATTAGCTTTCCTGATCATGGTGTAACAATAATGCAGGTCCCGATGAAGTACCTATTCGATCAGCACCTGCCTCTATCAATTGTAATGCTTGTTCCCTGGTTTTGATTCCACCAGAAGCTTTAATTCCAACATTTGAGGGCATTATCTCTCTCAATAGCCTTACATCTTCAATTGTAGCTCCGTGAGAAGCGAACCCGGTTGAAGTTTTTATAAAATCAGTTCCTGCATCTTTTGCCATGTTAGAAGCTGTAATGATTTCATCTTTTGTCAGATAAGCAGTTTCAATAATCACTTTCATCTGTTTGGCACTATCATGGATCAACTTGGAACACTTTGCAAGTTCTATCTTAGCCCAGCTCATTCCTGATTTAAATGCCGAGATGTTCATGACAACATCCATTTCATCAGCACCATTAGTTATTGCAATATCGATTTCTTCCAGCTTTGTTTCAGTCATGTGAAATCCAAATGGAAACCCAATCACAGTTACTACCCGGATATCAAAATCGGCAAGGTCCCGACTGACTTTTTTAACCCAAAAAGGCGGAATACAACATCCAATAAAATTGTGACCTTTTACTTCTTCCACAATTAGCTCGATATCTTTAGCTGTAATCTTTGGGCTTAGTATTGTATGTTCAATATGCCGGTTTAAATTGTCCAAGAAACTGCATCCTTTACAATAATAAATTTAAGTATTGTAGACTAAACTCAGTGGACAATATGACATTCTTTGCAAAATTTTCTTTTGCCGATTGGCCTTTTGACTGGTTTCCTTTTATGGCCAAAATATGAAGGGTTTGAGTATTTCGGCTTTTTCATTTTTCTTGCTTGAACCCTATCGATTTTAGCGTTTTCTTTCATTCTTTTATGAAACTCAATAATTTTTCTATCCATAATTTTATTGAATTTTGCCAAAGTCAGGTTTTCCATACCTCCAATATCCCTTTTGTGGGATTTTGCCCCAGAATATTCAGCTTTGGGGAATTTTTTGACTGGGTATCCAGCGTAGGCAATAATTTTGGGTTGGCGATATTTATTTGAAGAATAGTTATCCCTGGAGTTTATCTCATTTGATTGGTTATTTTGAGCGGCAACTTTAGGCAAAAATGCCAATATCGAGGCTGTTAATAGAAGTAAATATTTCATTATGCTAGTAATTTCTTCTAATCAATAACTGATGAGTAGGTGAAAAATTGTTTCAACTATAGATTAATTGGATTTTGATCGGCGCATGGATTGTTGTCTCCTGTAAATCCAAGGTGGTGTTGGATCTGGTGCAGTCCATAATCCCAGCTTCCTTTTCTTTGCTTTTTCCTCTAACAACTTCATCTCACATTGATCAACACATTGATCCCTATGCCAAGCCAGACCCGATTTTAGCAGTGATGAATTGAGTTGCTTTCCATTTTTAAGCTTCACAATACCAAGCCTTGATCCCTTTCTGTCTTTCCCTACCACATTTATTTCAACGATTTTATTAAGGCAAAATTTAGTGGTATATGCCAAAGCTTCCTTGCCAAATTCTTGACTAAGCTCAGGTGAATCTACTTCACTTAACTTAATCAGCAATTTTTCTCCATCATCAGTTAAAATTTCAATGGTATTTCCATCAATAACCGAAACTACCTTTCCTGAAATTGGTTGATCAGCAAAAGAGAACAAGGAGGTTGCAAAGGTGAGTAATATAAGTTCCAACAATTTCATTCCTTCTTAACTTTAATATTATCACATGATAAATTTAGTGATGATGTAAGAGAATTACAATGTTAACAAACAAGAAAACTTACGTTGAACCCGCTGTTATTATAAGTGAAATATTAATGCTTATGGAAAGAGGTTTTGGCTTTTGGAAATAATCTACTAATGAATCCTCCTTCATAAATAGGTAGTTACTTTTTAACACATATTGTTTTAAGGCTCAACTCTTTAAATACTTACATCTGAAACTATCTTCAAAAATGATTTCTTCATTAATTAAACTCTTGCATATAATTTTTAAATTAGTAAAAGCTATATTAGGAACTACATTAGACAATCAAACATGGTATTAATTGATCAATATCAACAAATACAAAAGTATTTACAGGATGATATCTGGAAGGAAAGTGTAGATGATAAAATATGGGCTAAAAGGGTCGGTATACAACTGATAAAAATTCTGATTCTTTCTTTCATGGGATTTCGAGATGACAAGGTGAAATTAAGGGCTTCGGCACTTACATTTTTCTCCCTGCTATCAATTGTTCCTGTATTAGCCATGGCATTCGGTATTGCCAAAGGTTTTGGGTTGGACAAGGAGTTTGAAACACAATTAATAAAGAAGTTTAGTGGCCAGGAGGAAGTATTGGGTAAAAGCCTGGAATTTGCTCATACTTTGTTGGAAAATACCAAAGGTGGATTAATTGCTGGCATAGGGATGGTATTATTGATCTATAGTGTAATGGAGCTTTTGAATAATGTGGAGAAATCCTTTAATGATATTTGGTACATTAAAGGAGAAAGACCCTTTGTAAGAAAATTCACTGACTACATGTCGATTATACTGCTTGCACCAGTGCTTATGATTATATCCAATAGTCTTACAGTATTTATTACCATCGAGATCAGGGAATTAACCGAAACTGTCAATTTTATAGCATTGTTCAAGGGATTGATTTTCCCGGCCTTGCGCCTGTTACCTTATTTTGTAATTTGGCTATTGTTTACCCTGGTATACATAATTATGCCAAATACCAGGGTGAAGCTTAAATCTGCATTTTTTGCAGGTGTAATCGCTGGTACTGCCTTTTTAATTACACAGTGGGTATTGATCCGGTTACAGGTCAATGTCTCTGAATTAAATGCTATCTATGGTAGTTTTGCTGTTTTACCGTTGTTTCTCTCTTGGTTGCAGATAAGCTGGTTAATTGTGCTCTTTGGAGCTGAAGTTTCATATTCCCATCAAAACATTAAAAAATATGAGTACGAGAGGGAAAATATCCATTATAGTGACAATAACAAAAAACTAACTGCCTTGCTGATAACTCATTTGGTAGTGAAGAAATTTTCTGCCGCAGAAGATGCTGTTAGTTTCTCGGAAATCAATCAGACCTTGAAAGTTCCATCGCGATATCTTCATGAAATCCTGGAGTTGCTTGTGAAATGTAAACTTATTTCCACAATATCCAATAAAAGAGATGAAGAACATTATCAGCCTGCTATTGACACAGATCACCTTAGCATTGCATATGTAATTGAAAAAATAGATGAAATTGGAAGCAACGAAGAAATATATTTAAAGGATGAATTGGCTGATCAGTTTCTTGGTTCATTTGCATCTTTTAGGGAGTCCATACAAAAGTCACCGAACAATAAATTACTGAAAAATATTTGATGCCCGCAGCTAGCTTCCGGGAAGTCAATCTCAAATCCTTGGATCAGCTTCATCAAGCTTAGTTTGACTGCCAGGAGAAGTAATTACTGGTTGTTTTTCAACCAATTTTTTTTCTGTATGTCCCAGTAGTTTGGTTCAGTATCCTGGGTTTTTTGGTTCCAGTAATCTGGTGTCACTTTATGGCCATCAAATGTTTTCAACTCGCGGTTATATACTTTTATCACGGGATTAAAGGTAACATCGGTTACTCCTATAGAATATGTTATCGGTGGCGTTACTCCTGTTTCGGCGTCAGGTGGTTTTGGAGGATCTTCCCCAAACATCACCTCAAAACCATTGTGTTCCAATAGTTTTTTAAGATACTCTACCCTTTCCATTGAAATACCCTTCTCCACTAAAGAGCATCGCACTTCATTAAATTCCTTAATAATCCTCTTGCCTGAAGTTAAACCCATTGTAAATTTTTATAAACCAAAGGTTAAATCATTAATATAGTTAAACACGGAACTTGCAAACCCGATTACCAGGATACCCACAACACAAATTACAAGTCCGATTTTGCTATAAATATCACTGGAGAATTTCTCGATTGGTTGATCATTTTTATTGATAAACATGGCCTTCACCACCAGAAGATAATAATACAGTCCAATGATGGCGTTAACTACTGCAACAGATACCAATATATAATACCCTTGTTCTGCTGCAGCTGCAAACAAAAAGAACTTTCCAAAAAAGCCAGCCACCGGAGGGATTCCAGCCAAAGAGAACAATGCCAACATCATTATCAGGCTAAGCCGGGGATTGGTCCTATACAACCCGTTGTATTGATCCATGTTTTCCTTTCCAGTGGCATTTGAGATAGACGATACCACACCGAAAGCTGCCAGATTGGAGAAAACATATATCAATACGAAATAAATTACTGAGGTCATTCCCAATGTACTACCACCGATTACTCCCAGGAAAATAAAGCCCGCTTGCGCAATAGATGAAAAAGCCAGCAACCTCTTTAAATTTTTCTGCCGGATGGCAAATAAGTTCCCAATTGTCATGGTAAGCACTGCGGTAACATAAACCATTTCCCTCCAAATTGATTCCAGGGAATTGAAGATGGTAAAGAACAGGATAATCAGGATAAATACTGAAGACCCTTTGGAAATCACCGAAAGATATGAAGTAATACTTACCGGTGAGCCTTCATAAACATCAGCTGTCCATAAATGGAATGGAACAATAGATATTTTAAATGCCAGGCCAGCAAAGAAAAATATAAAGCCTAGTACATGAAGCAAATCCCCTGAAGAAAGGACGACAAGGTTTGCAAAATCCATTGAACCTCCTGTGCCATAGATCATGGAAAGTCCAAAAAGCAAGATGGCTGATGAAAATGCTGAAGACAATATCAGTTTAATGCCCGCTTCCGCAGACTGACTTTTGTATCTGTCATAGGCAGCTAAAGCGGCAATAGGAATAGTGGTCAATTCCAGTCCCAGGTAAAACATCAGGAAGTTACCGGCACTGATCATGTAGTTAACACCCACCAGGGAAGAAATCAGCAGAATGTAGTATTCCCCAATTCGGGTCCTGGTATCACCTTCCTTTGACAACCAGCCAGCCGATTGAAAGAGCACCAGCATTACCCCCAGGTTAAGGATATTCTTCATCACTATCCTCAAGCCACCAGTCACATACATTCCACCGAAAATCGATCCTCCATTGGATGGAACAAATCCAACAATCGTAATTATGGAAAACAGTACTATGGCCCAGGGAATAAGCTTCTCTTTCCGTTCATAATTTAGATCAAGGATCAATATGAAAAGCACTGCTGCAATCAGCAACAGTTCATGGCGCATCAGAAAAAAATCGCTAAGTGTCAATTCAGTTTGCCGTTTTGGTTTTCAGTTTATGGTTTATCATTTTCATTAGTTATTTGGTCATTTATTGTCATTATGTCATTTGTGGTCATTAGGTTATTTATCTCATATCTCACGTCTCATATCTCAATACTAATTGAATCTATTATCGGTTGAATACTATCATACAACATATCCGAAAGCCACATGGGTGCTAATCCTATACCAATAATTCCTATTAATAAAGTTACTGTAGCAACTTTCTCATGCCAGCTTGCATCACTCATTCCAAGATATTCTTCTTTTTTGATTGGCCCCTGTAACAAAGTACCTATCACCCTTAAAATATAGACTGCAGTAACCACGATTGATGATATTGCAATAATTGTTATCACCCTGTGGAATGTATCAGTGTGCTGAAATGAGCCCACGAAGATGGTCATCTCGGCTACAAAACCACTTAATCCTGGTAAACCTAACGAAGCTAATCCTGCGATTACATAACATACTGAAAGAAATGGCATCACCTTCATTAACCCTCCCATTTCGTCGACAATCCTGGTTTTTGTCCTTCCATAAAGCATCCCGATCAAGGCAAAGAAAAGGGCTGTCATTAATCCATGAGAGATCATTTGTAGCACGGCACCGTTTATGGCGGTCTGATTAAGCATTAATATAGCAAACAAAACTAATCCGCAGTGGCTAACAGAAGAATAAGCATTAATATATTTTAAGTCTTTTTGTACTACGGTTGCCACAGCTCCATAAATTACCCCGATAGCTGTTAAAACAAGGAATACTGTTACCCATTCGTTAACTCCGGCAGGCATTAAGCCAATAGCAATTTTCAAACATCCGTAACCTCCCAGTTTCATTAGCACTCCTGCATGTAGCATTGATACTGCTGTAGGTGCTGAAGAATGCCCATCAGGTGACCATGTATGGAATGGAAAGAGTGCACCTATTACTCCAAAACCAATAAACACCAGAGGAAATGCCCAAAGTTGGACATCAACCGGCAATCCGCCTTTTGCAATCTCTATGATATTAAATGTATGATGCCCCTGATAGTCTGAATTAAAGTAAATGGCCAAGATCCCAACCAGCAAGATTGCTGAGGCTCCCATTAGCATTAATGTAAGTTTCATAGCTGCATACTCCTTTTTCCCACTTCCCCAAATGCCTATAAGTAAGTACATGGGGATCACCGCCAATTCGAAA
>CBDVAV010000254.1:0-7016 GCA_965372055.1 uncultured bacterium
GGAAACCAGGCCTTTAAGTAAAAGAAAAAGGTGGAGGTTAGTTGAAGTGTTAGAAAAAGCCAAGTAATAATGATACAACAGGAATCAAGACTTAATGTTGCCGATAATAGTGGAGCCAAAGAGGTGCTTTGTATTAGGGTTTTAGGAGGGACCAAAAAACGCTATGCATCGGTTGGTGATAAAATAGTTGTAACAGTAAAGTCCGCACTTTCGTCAAGTAGTTTAAAAAAAGGCACAGTTTCAAAAGCAGTAGTTGTAAGAACCAAGAAAGAAGTCAGGCGAAAGGATGGCTCATATATACGATTCGAAGATAATGCTGCTGTCTTGTTAAGTCCAACCGATGAACCAAGAGGTACGAGAATCTTTGGCCCCGTGGCCAGGGAATTGAGGGAAAGACAATTTATGAAGATTATTTCATTAGCTCCTGAAGTTTTGTAATATGAGTAAGAATAAGATAAAGATCCATATACTAAAAGGGGACACTGTAAAAATAATTGCTGGAAACTCTAAAGGTAAAACCGGTAAAGTTTTGGAAGTTATAAGCTCAAAATACCGAGCAATCGTGGAGGGTGCCAATATTGTTTCCAAACATATTAAACCTTCGGCCGACAATCCTCAAGGTGGAATTCAAAAATCTGAAGCTTCAATTCATATCAGTAACTTGATGGTGGTTGATCCGGCAAATGGTAATCCAACCAGGGTGGGAAGAAAACTTAACGATAAGGATAAACTACAAAGGTATTCAAAGAAAACCGGTGAATTTATTAAAAATGGATAAACCTAGATTAAAAGATAGATATATCAACGAAATTGTTCCTCAACTTAAGGAAAAATTTCAGTACAGTTCAGTGATGCAAGTTCCAAAAGTAGAAAAGATTTGCATTAACAAGGGTGTGGGAGATGCTGTTACCGATAAAAAGCAAGTTGAAATTGGAGTTGCTGAACTAACGACAATAACTGGCCAAAAGGCTGTTTCCACTATTGCAAAAAAATCGGTATCTAATTTTAAACTAAGGGAAGGTATGGCAATCGGTGCCCGAGTGACATTAAGAGGAGACAAGATGTATGAATTTATGGACAGGTTGATGAATGTTGCCTTGCCAAGGGTTAGAGACTTTAGAGGAGTGAATGAAAAGGGTTTTGATGGCAGAGGGAATTATACACTTGGAGTTCGTGAACAGATAATATTTCCTGAAATCAGTATAGACAAGGTTACCAAAATAAACGGTATGAACATTACCTTTGTCACTTCTGCAAACACGGATGAAGAAAGTTATGAATTACTAAAGGCATTTGGAATGCCTTTCACAAATAGAAACAACTAATTAATGGCAAAAGAATCAATAAAAGCAAGAGCAAGAAAAAGAGAGCGTATGGTAGCCAAATATGCTCAGAAAAGGGCAGAATTGAAAGCAGCTGGTGATTATGAAGGACTGGATAAGCTTCCTAGAAATGCTTCTCCGGTAAGATTACATAATAGGTGCAAGCTGACCGGAAGGCCTAAAGGCTACATGAGAAAGTTTGGAATTTCAAGAGTTACTTTCAGGGAAATGGCAAGTGAGGGATTGATTCCGGGAATAACAAAATCAAGCTGGTAAAAGCTTGATTAATGTTTTAAAAAAGATAAATGTTCCGTAACATTGCAGGCTTGTTTTTAGTGTGTGATTTTTATTTAATAAAGAAAGATGACTGATCCAATAGCAGATTATTTGACAAGGGTAAGAAATGCTATTTCTGCCAATCATAGAATTGTTGAAATGCCCAGTTCCAATATGAAAAAAGGTATCACCCAGGTTCTTCATGAAAAGGGGTATATCCAAAATTATAAGTTCGACGACGAAGCAAATTATCAGGGAACTATAAAAATTGCCTTGAAGTATAATCCTATGACTAAAACATCAGCAATACAGCATTTGGAAAGAATAAGCAAACCAGGATTGCGAAAATATGCAGGAGCAGATTCACTTCCTAGGGTGTTAAATGGTTTGGGAATAGCAATATTATCAACCTCTCAAGGTATTATGACAGATAAAGAAGCAAAAAACCTTCATATTGGGGGAGAAGTTTTGTGCCATGTATATTAATATTTAATTAAATGTCTCGAATAGGAAATAAGCCAATTGATTTGCCGGAGAACGTTACTGTAGAAGTAAAAGATAGCCTTGTAACTGTAACGGGCCCTAGAGGATCGTTACAACAAGAGGTTAGCACTGATTTTATATTAAAGGAAAAAGAGAGAGTATTTACGATTGAAAGGCCCACTGAGCAAAAGAGACATAAAGCGTTACATGGACTTTACCGTTCATTAGTCAATAACATGATATTGGGGGTGACCGAAGGCTATAAAATACATCTTGAATTCGTTGGAGTTGGTTATAAAGCTAGTGTTCAAAGTAATGTACTGGAACTAAGCCTGGGGTATTCACACAATATATTTATGAGTATTCCTGAAGAAATAAAAATAACCGCAGAAACCCAAAAAGGTAAAAGCCCCATTGTTACGCTTGAAGGATCAGACAAACAATTGATTGGGCACGTGGCCGCTAAGATCAGATCGCTGAGAAAAGTTGAGCCATATAAAGGAAAAGGGGTAAGGTATGTTGGAGAACAAATAAGAAGAAAAGCTGGAAAAGCTATAGCTAAATAATGTTATGCCATTCAATAAATTAAAAAGAAGAGAAAAAATAAAAAAGGGGATCAGAAGTAAAATTCAAGGAACTCCAGAAAGGCCAAGATTAGCAGTATTTAAGAGCAATAAGGCTATTTATGCTCAAATTATTGACGATGAAAATGGACATACCCTCACCGCTTCGTCTTCACGCGAGATTGGTGTAAAAATTAACACAAAAATCGAAGATTCTAAAAACGTGGGTAAGAAATTGGCCGAAAAAGCAAAAGCAGCAGGTATCAAGAAAATCATTTTCGATAGGGCTGGTTATCAATATCAAGGCAAAGTAAAAGCTTTGGCCGAAGGTGCACGTGAAGGTGGACTGGAATTTTAAAGAAAAACAAGATGTCACAGAAAACTATTAGGTCAGTTAAGGCCAGCGAAATCGATCTTAAGGAAAAAGTAGTAGCCATTAAACGTGTTGCAAAAGTAGTGAAGGGAGGAAGAAGGTTCAGTTTTTCAGCCATTGTAGTTGTTGGTGATGGAAATGGTGTGGTTGGCTATGGTTTAGGGAAGGCAAATGAAGTAATTGATGCCATTACTAAAGGGATTGATGATGCTAAGAAAAACCTTGTAAAAGTTCCTGTATATAAAAACACCGTTCCCCATGAGGCAATAGGAAAATATGGAGGTGGATTCGTATTATTAAAACCTGCTGCCCCAGGTACGGGAGTAATAGCCGGAGGGGCAATGAGAGCAGTATTGGAAAGTGCTGGCGTGAAAGATGTATTGGCGAAATCCAAAGGGTCTTCCAATCCGCATAATGTGGTAAAAGCCACCTTTAATGCACTGTTTAATATGAGGGATGCCTATACTGTGGCACAATATAGAGGGGTGCCATTATCAAAAGTTTTTAACGGATAAATTAGCATGGGTAAAGTAAGGATATCACAAGTTAGAAGTACTATTAAAAGGCCTAAAAAGCAAAAGCTAACAATACAGGCTTTGGGTTTGGGCCGAATAAATAAAACTGTTGATGTTGAATTAACACCTCAAATACAGGGCATGATTAATAAAGTTAGCCATTTGGTATCAGTTAAAGGTTTGTAATATGAATTTGAGTTCTTTAAAACCTGCAAAAGGTTCAACAAAAAACAGAAAGAGAATAGGACGTGGGCAAGGCTCAGGAAGAGGAGGAACCTCAACAAGAGGCCATAAAGGAGCAAAATCAAGATCTGGATATTCTAGGAAATTTGGGTTCGAAGGGGGTCAAATGCCACTACAAAGAAGAGTTCCTAAATTTGGTTTTAAAAACCGAAATAGAATTGAATATAAAGCAGTGAACCTGGATGCAATTCAAGCATTGATAGAGAAGACAAAAGCAAAGAAAGTTGATATTGAGCTGCTGACAAATAATGGCATGATTGGTAAAAATGACCTGGTGAAAATATTGGGAAGAGGTGAGATCAAAGCAAAATTGGAAATCACAGCCCATGGTTTCTCTGAGGCAGCCATAAAAGCTATCGAAGAAGCAGGAGGAAAGGCAATCAAATTGTAATTGATGAAAAAATTTATAACCTCCATAAAAAATATTTTTGCAATTGAGGAACTGAGAAACAGGATTCTTAACACATTGGGATTTCTTGTGATCTTTAGGCTTGGTTCTTTTGTTGTATTACCGGGCATAGATCCTGTTATTTTAAAACAGGTTGCAGGTGAAGCGCAAGGAATATTAGGAGTGTTGAATACATTTTTAGGGGGTGCCTTTAGCAGGGCTTCGATATTTGCATTGGGTATTATGCCCTATATCTCAGCATCAATTGTAGTACAACTGTTGACAGTGGCTGTACCTTATTTCCAGAAATTGCAAAAAGAGGGGGAATCAGGAAGAAAAAGAATTAATCAAATCACCAGGGTACTGACCATCATTATAACTTTATTCCAATCTTCAGCTTATTTATCGGCAACCATACCAGCCGAGGCGGTAGTGATTGACCTGACATTTTTTAGGATATCTTCAGTTGTTATCTTGGTATCAGGTACCATGTTTGTCATGTGGCTTGGAGAGAGAATTACGGATAGAGGTATTGGAAATGGAATTTCAATGCTAATCATGATTGGAATTATTTCCAGGCTTCCAGGAGAACTGATTGCCGAAGCAGTTGCAAAAGGTATGAGCGGTGCTTTACTATTCGTGATAGAAATGGTTGCACTTTTCTTTGTGGTGATGGCAGTTGTAATGTTTACTCAGGCAGTCAGGAGAATTCCCGTTCAGTATGCCAAACAAGTAATCGGCAATAAAGTCTATGGTGGGCAAAGGCAATATATTCCGATAAAGGTTAATTCATCTGGAGTAATGCCAATTATATTTGCCCAATCATTGATGTTTCTTCCTCCTATGCTAGCATCGATGTGGCCTCAAAATGACATTGCCATATATATAGCCACGGCTTTTTCTGATATTAGAACCTGGCAGTATAATTTGACTTTCGGATTGTTGATATTAGCTTTCACCTTCTTTTATACAGCTATTACTATAAATCCCAATCAAATTGCTGATGATATGAAAAGAAACGGAGGTTTTATTCCGGGTATTAAACCTGGAAAGCCAACCTCCGAATTTATAGATACTATATTGACTCGAATTACTTTCCCGGGTTCAATATTCCTTGCAATAGTTGCAATAATGCCTGCATTTGCATTCTTGATTGGTGTAAATCAGGGATTTTCTCAGTTTTATGGAGGAACTTCGTTATTAATAATGGTAGGTGTAATCCTTGATACACTTGCACAAATAGAAAGTTATTTGCTGATGAGGCACTATGAAGGAATGATGAAATCCGGAAGGATAAAAGGACGTTCTCAAAATATTGCAGTAGCTTAATCTCGTCATGATCAATTATAAGACAAGTGATGAAATTGAACTTATTAAGGAAGGTGCTTTAATATTAGGGAAGGCTCACGGTTTAGTAGCAGGTATGTTAAGGCCTGGTATTAAAACTATCGAACTGGACCAAGCGGCCGAGGACTTTATCAGGGAATGTGGAGGTGTGCCGTCATTTAAGAACTACAAGGGATTTCCGCATACCTTGTGTATCTCTTTAAATGAAAATGTTGTACATGGTTTTCCAAGTGAGTATGAGTTGTATGAGGGCGATATAATCTCAATTGATTGTGGAGTTTATTATAAGGGCTTTCATAGTGATTCGGCTTATACTTACCCTGTTGGAAACGTAGATGATGATGTGGATATGTTACTAAGAATTACCAAAGAATCACTATATAAAGGAATAAAGGAGGCAGTGCATGGTAATAGAACTGGAGATATTGGGTTTGCGGTTCAATCCTTTACCGAAAAGCATGGTTATTCAGTGGTGAGGGAATTAGTAGGTCATGGGCTGGGAAGAAATTTGCATGAAGTTCCAGAGGTTCCAAACTATGGCAAAAGAGGTAGGGGGGCAAAACTAAAAGAAGGAATGGTGATCGCTATAGAGCCCATGATTAACCTTGGCAAAAGAAATATTGTACAAGAGGATGATGGTTGGACGATAAGGACAGCAGATAGAATGCCATCCGCTCATTTTGAGCATACAGTGGCTATTTTCAAGGATAAAACAGAAATATTGACTACCCATAAGTTTATAGAAGAAAGCTTTAGTAATAATTAATGGCAAAACAAGAATCAATAGAACAAGACGGAACAATAGTGGAAGCATTGTCAAATGCCATGTTCCGGGTTGAACTCGAAAATGGTCATAAAGTAATAGCTCATATTTCAGGTAAGATGAGGATGCATTACATCAAAATATTACCGGGGGATAAGGTAAAACTAGAAATGTCTCCATATGACCTTGGAAAAGGCAGAATAGTATATAGATATAAGTAAAATGAAAGTTAAAGCCTCAGTCAAAAAAAGAAGTTCCGACTGCAAAATTATTCGCAGGAAAGGAAAATTATATGTAATAAATAAAAAGAATCCCAGATTCAAACAAAGGCAAGGATAAATTAAATTATAAGAAAATGGCTAGAATATCAGGTGTTGATATCCCAGATAATAAAAGAGGCGAAATTGCGCTGACCTATATATTTGGCATAGGTAAAAGCTCAGCCCAAAGAATACTTACAGATGCGGGGATCGATTGGGACAAAAAAGTTTCTGATTGGTCGGAAGAAGAATCCAATGCAATTAGAAAGATAATAAGTGATAATTTTAGAGTTGAGGGTGTTCTGAAATCTGAAGTTCAGCTAAGTATAAAACGATTGTTGGATATTGGATGCTACAGGGGCTTAAGACATAGAAGAGGCTTACCTGTAAGAGGACAAAGAACAAAAAACAACTCAAGGACCCGAAAAGGGAAAAGGAAAACTGTAGCAAACAAGAAAAAGGCAGTTAAAGCATAATCGTTAA
>CBDVAV010000255.1:0-6998 GCA_965372055.1 uncultured bacterium
ATTACAAGAATCGTTCATTAAGGTATTTGATCACCTTAAGGGATTTAACAAAAAATCAAAACTAGAGACATGGATTCAAAAAATTGTAATTAACACGGCCTTAAATAACAATAGGGGCAAATTATACATGTTCCCAATGTCTGATGCTGAAGTATTGGCTGAGAAAGAGGATGATGAATTGATTATTTCCGGTTATTCACTTGATGAATTGTTGGATATGATCAGGGAACTGCCAACCGGTTGCCAGATGATATTTAACCTTTATGCAATAGAGGGATATAATCACCGTGAAATTTCAAAAAAACTAAATATAAGTGCGGGCACTTCAAAATCCCAGTTTGCCCGGGCTAAGGGTTTGTTGCAAAAAAGATTGAAAAAAGAAAGTGTACATTATGGATAAATCTGAATTTAATCCTTGGAAGGGCGCATTTGAGGATGCCGAAATTAGCCCACCTAGAGTAGTGTGGGATAAAATTGATGCGGTATTGGCAAATAAGGAATCAGGGAACTTTAAAAAGAGAATCCTTTTCTTTCAACTTCTGGCGGCTGCTTCCGTTTCACTGGCCATTGGGTTTGGGATATATACTGTAAATACTTCTAACACCCGGTCTCTTGAAAATCCTCTAGTGTCTGATGCCGAAACCACGGAGAAAGCCATTGAGCAAAACCCTAAAACAGAAGATGAATTGCTATCATCAAAAGATAATACCTCGATTGCTGTAATTGAGGATGAAAAGATTAATGTTGACAATAATTCCCATGCTTCTGCATTATTGAAGGATAATACCAGTACTCAAAACCAGCGGGTTCAAAATTCCCCAATAGCCTCTAGCAATGAAAGTACTCTAATTGAACAAGATACTTATCAAATGTCAGCTGCAGTGAAAAAAGGACTTGATTGGCCATTATTGGAAACCATAAACATTGACGTGCATAAAGTGCATTATGGATTTATTGAATCAGTGGAAGAAGAAATGGAAGCCACCAAGTACCCACTGATGGCTGGTTTAAATATGGGTACCAGTACCGTAAATTCTGAGCCTGGATCGAATTTCTCAGATGCAATGGCTGCCAGGGATTATACTGCCGGATTGAATAGCCCTCAACAGACCAATACCGAGTCAAATGCAGTATCATATTCAATTGGAATAAATGTCGGGAAACAAATAGCGCCTAGGTGGATTATACAATCAGGATTACAATATGCTGTTCAGTCTGCAGATGCAACTTCTAATGTTTTTTATGAAGATGCTATTAATAAGACAAAAACACCAATATTTAATTCAGAAACAGCTTCTTTTATAGGAGCATCGGAGGACTTTAATGTTAATAATCTTGGTTATACTTCAACCATTGATTTAACAAACTCTTTTGAATTACTTACCATACCTGTTCAGATCGGCTATTTGATAGTGGATAAAAAACTTACCTGGATGGTTTCTTCGGGGATTGCCACAGACATCTTTTTGAAGAACAAAGTGACCAGTAATACTGCAGGTTTTGAAGATGTAGTGGTTAAACCTGGCAGTGATTCCCCATTCAGAACCACACATTTCAGTGGTCTTATCAGTACGGAGCTGGGTTATAAATTAGGGGAGCATTACAACCTTTCAATTGAGCCCAGGTTCAAAGTAGCACTACAATCTTTTACCAAAGAAAATCAAAGCATTGAACGAAGGCCAAACTCACTGGGAATAGGGATTAAATTCAGGTACGTGTTTGATAATTAGTATTGAGTCCTCCTCCGTTTCACTTCGGCGGATAAATATTGGATATAGGGTTCTGCCTTTCACTCTTCACTTTACATTTTTAATTATTCATTTTTATTCCAACCCTTCTCTCAAAACCTGTGTCTTATAAAAAACATAAATAAGATATTACATCATGGAATCTAGAAAGGAATTTTTAAAATCATCGGCTATAGTAATTAGATTTTTATTTATTATTTCTATCTCATTCAGCTTTTACGGCTGTGTTGATAACTGCGAGACTACAACCACATATACTTATTTCGAACCGATTTATCAAACCAGCGAAGAAGTAAGGTCACAATTTGAAATCCAGGATCCCAGGGACTTGGTTAGCCCAGGTAAAATATACATGCTGGGGGATTTCCTATTTATTAACGAGAGGGGAGAAGGTATCCATGTAATCGATAATAGCATACCTTCCAATCCTATTAACCTGAAATTTATTAACATACCAGGGAATGTGGATATGGCAGCAAAGGGAGGTTTTCTTTATGCTGACAATTACATCGATCTGCTGGCGATTGATATACGTGATTTAAACAATATACAGTTGGCTAAAAGGGTGGAAAATGTATTTCCATTGTACAATAATCAATTTGGTTTTTGGGCTGATGATGGGATGGTGATTACTGGTTGGGAAGAAATGCAAACCGTGGAGATTAATGAAGATTGTGACAATAATGTAGGTTCCGGCCCTTTCATAATATTTGATAGGATGATAGCTATGGAAGCTAATTTTGACCAGACTGCTAGTTTGACTTCCTCATCTGTTCCTAGTTCGCCAATAGGAACTGGTGGTTCAATGGCAAGGTTCGCCATCTATATGAATTTCTTGTATACCATAGACGATTATCAAATGAATGTGTTCAATATTGATAACCTCTATGACCCCCTGCCCGGTAATGTAATCAACATGGGCTGGGGCATTGAGACCATCTTTCCTTATAAAGACAAATTATTTATAGGAGCACAAAATGGAATGCATATTTACGATAATGCCATACCTACTGAGCCAGTCTATATATCATCATTTATGCACGTTACTACTTGCGACCCGGTGGTAGTCAATGATCAATATGCCTATGTTACGCTGAGATCGGGGAATGTGTGCAATGGATTCACCAATCAACTGGATGTGATCAATATCGAAAACTTGGACAATCCGTACCTGATAAAATCTTATTCCATGCAAAACCCACACGGTCTTGGTTTGGATGATCAAACATTATTCATTACAGAAGGGGAATTAGGACTTAAAGTATTTGATGTATCAGATCCCAATACAATAGATGCCAATCTCATTAAGGAATTTCAGAACATTAATGGTTTTGATGTGATCCCCAATGACGGTCTATTAATGATGATAGGTGATGATGGATTGTATCAATATGATTATCGCGATATTGGAAATATTGAACTATTGAGTGTAATACCTGTAATTAAGGATTGATATGATTAGGAAATTAGGAGCAGTTATTTTATTTACAATCTTGCTGGCTTGCAACAATGATGAACTAACGCCGATAACAAAAAGTGATCTGGCAAAATTGGAATCCCAGATCAGGGATATGATCGGTAAAGATTGCAGTAACTCTGGGCAGTGTGAGGTTATAGCATTTGGCTCCAAACCATGTGGTGGGCCTTGGGAGTACTTGGTGTATTCTAGTTCAGATACTGATCGTGAGCTATTGATTGAAAAAGTCAATACTTATAACCAGCTCCAGAATGAATACAATATGAAAAATGGAATAGGTTCAGATTGCGCATTTGTGATGCCCCCTGAAGTCACTTGTACGGATGGTCAATGCCAAATTTTGAGTAATTAATTATGAAATATTTAGTAACGGTTATTACACTTTATTTTCTGTCGTCATTGGCAATTGCACAAAAATCGAAGCACTTGGATCAAATCAAATTAATTGATGGAAACTTGTTGAGAGGGACAATTATTGAAGACAAAGTAGGGGAGTATGCCGAGATCATGATTGCTGGAAAACAAATTGTGAGATTTAGCTATGATAATATATGGTGGATAAAAGATGGTGGATATAAACACTCCGGTTATCAATTGAAAAAACCTGGTTATTTTGTAAGGTTGGAAATGGGCGTTTTAATTGATAGGGTTGAGCCAGCCCCTTGGTCAAATGCTGATGCCTATAATAACGAATTCTTCACCTTTCACGCTATCAATGGATTTAGACTGAGGCCTTCTTTTCAGCCTGGTATTGGTGTGGGCATAGATTATTATCCAATGATTAAGGTATATCCAATTTTTTTAAGCCTGAAAGGCGATTTGATACGCGGGAAAGTCACCCCGTTTTATCAAATTGACATTGGATCTGGAATTGCCAGGGATAGGAAAAATGATTTTAGGAGTTATGATCGTGTAAAAGCTGGGATTATGTTTCACCCAACCATTGGGCTGCAACTCAATACCTACAAAAGGGTCTCCTATTTCATAGCATTGGGATATAATCTACAAAAAGCGACCCTTGAAAATACCCGATTTGATGTATTAACCTCAACTGAAAGAACTTTTCAGAACCTGTCTGTTAAGGTTGGTTTGGAGTTTTGATTTTTGATATATTATGGATTAGCAACGTGGCCATAGAGTAAAAGATTATTAATCTGTGAAATCCGTTAATCAGATCAATCTGTGATCTAATCCATTCAATCTGTGATCCTACTCGTACCGAAGTGATTTTACCGGATCTGAAGATGCCGCTTTTAGGGTGTGAATACTTACTGTAAGTAGAGCAATCATAATCACAATAAGCCCTGAAACCAGGAATATCAACCAACTAAGTTCAATCCTATAAGCAAAGCTTTGTAGCCAATTGCTCATAATATACCATGACAAAGGAGATGCTATTAAAATCGCTATTACTATCAATTTTGAGAAATCCTTCGTTAGCAAAGAAAGAATGTTTTGTACAGAAGCACCCATTACTTTTCTTATGCCTATTTCTTTGGTTCTTTGAATAGCGGTAAAGGCTGATAGGCCAAACAATCCGAGACAGGCAATAAAGATTGCCAGCCCTGCAAAGGTGCCAAATACTTTACCAAACTGGATGTCGGCTTTGTATTGCTGGTTGAAATGATCATCAAGAAAGAAATAATCGAATGGATTACCAGGAAATAGAGCCTTGAATTCATTTTCTATTGAACCTATTGTAGTATTGATGTCATTGGTAGTGATTTTCACAGAATAGAAGGCTTGTGCATTTGGTATCAGCCTGAATATCAGTGGCTCGAAATTAGATCTCAGGGATTCCTGGTGATAATCCTTGACAACACCAATAATTTTGAATGTGTCACCCCAGAAATAAATATCCTTATCCAAAGCTTCTTCAAGATCATCAAAACCCATATAAGAAACTGCCGATTCATTAAACAATACCGTTGCCCGATCATTGCTGAATTCTTCAGAGAAATTCCTGCCTGCCAAAACCTCCAGGCCATAGGCATCAACAAAATCATAATCAAACCCTAAAATCCTGTATTGCTTGGAATGACTGGCATCTTCATGCACCAATCGGATACCCCCTGCATTCCAACCCGGTTGACCTCCGGGGACAGCCGTGGAAGCAGTTAAATTTTTTATGGCTGAATTTCTCAATACTTCAGTTTTAAATGTATTGAACATATTGGTATAGGTACTGTCAACTACATTTGGCCCCCGGATCACCAAAGTTTGATCAATCGATACCCCTAAATCTTGGCTTCGCATATAAGTAATTTGCCGATAAACTGTTATGGTGCCAACAATTAGGGTAACCGAAGCTATAAATTGAAAAATCACCAGAACTCTTCTCAGCATATTTCCTCCCATTGAATTGCTTTGTTTGCCTTTCAGGATTGCAACTGGTTTGAAGGATGACATTATAATCGCTGGATAAAGGCCTGACAACAAAGCACCTAAAGTAAATATGACTATTAGTGCCATCCAAAATTGGAGATTAAATAATAATGCTAATGAGATGTTTTGGCCTGTTAAATTGTTGAATTGAGGTACCAATAGCACTATTAGCATAACAGCCAATAACGCTGCCAAAAAATTCAACACCAGTGATTCGATCAAGAATTGCCCGATAAGCTGCGTTCTATAAGACCCCATAACCTTTCTTATCCCAATCTCCCTGGCCCTGTCCATTGATTTGGAAGTAGATAAGTTAATATAATTCACCCAGGCGATGATCAAAATAAAAAAAGCAATGATCAATAGGGCATATACCGTTTTACCATCTCCATTGGTTTCAAACTCCATCATATAATTTGAATATAAGTGGATATCTTCAATGGGTTGTAGGTGAAATTCCATCCCTGCTTCAAAATTTTTCAATTCTTCCCCTTGTTGCTCCTCCACGAAAGCAGGTAATTTAGCTTCAAAATCCAATGGATCTGTGCCTGGTTCAAGAAGAATGTAAGTATGAAAACCATCCCATTGCCAAGCTGTTCTTGCGGTTTCATTTGTTAAGTCAACATAGGTTTCAAAAGAATACAATATATCGAATTTCATATGAGTGTTTTCCGGAACGTCCTCAAATACACCAGTCACCTCAAAATCGACCTCTCCGTTTAAGGTCATGGTTTTACCCACCGGTTCTTCCTCCTTGAAGTATTTCTTGGCAGTCGATTCAGAGATAACCATCTTGTATGGCTCTTTCAACACCGATGAATCAACTCCAGACAAGAGCTTAAAGGAGAAAATTTCAAAAAAATCTTCTGTGGCATAATGAACCCTATTTTCTCTAAAGCTCAGATCATGATAAGATAATACAGTATTGCTGCTGTGCATTTTTACAAATCCTTTGACTTCAGGAAAGTTCTCTTTTAAAGCTGGTCCAATCCCTGCGCATCCTGCTGCCCATTGGGTCGATAATTCCCCCCGGTCATAGCGATCCAATTGCATGCGGTACAAATTGTTCTTATTTGCATGGAAATTATCATAGCTAAGTTCGAGGGTAACATACTGTAGAATAAATAAACAGGCTGCCATTCCTATGGTAAGGCCTAGAATATTAATGATTGAAAATGCATGGTTTTTAGTAAGCGACCGTATGGCAGTCTTTAAATAGTTTTTGAGCATGAGATTAGGTTTTATTAAGCATCCTTTATCGTTAAGGGTGCTTTGAATTTTACTAAAGCACTTTGATTACATTTATAGTACTTTACTTTTTCTCATAGGTTACGGTTTATTGTATCAATTAATTGTTCTTAGAACAATTTCGATAAACCAGCTGGCAG
>CBDVAV010000256.1:0-6969 GCA_965372055.1 uncultured bacterium
ATATAGTAATATTTTTGAGAAAATAGAATATTAAAGCAGTTAGGATTAAGGTTAGAATAAGAAAAGATATCTTACTGTCAAACTCAATTCCTAGAATTGAAATTGTCGGAATTCCGGGAATACCAAGTGGGCCATTTGTTAAACCCATCCAATTGTTCATTACGGAAAATGCTACAACTTGAATTCCAAGTGTAATAATGATAAAATAATCATCAACAGTTCGGAGGGCAATTACAGAAACAACAACAGCAATGATTCCACTGATGATCATTGCCAAAGGTAGAGTTGCTAAGAAGGGAAAGTCATAGTTAACAGACAGAATTGCTGAAGTATATGCCCCAATCCCATAAAACCCCGCGTGAGCCAGGGAAATTAATCCAGAATATCCTGCCGTTAATGTAAGGCTTTGAGAGAGCATTACATATAGCATGACCATTATTAATATATGAAGGATATATTCCATCTATATCTTTTCAACTTAGAAATTCTTTTGTAAAGCTTCCAGAAAATCCTCCCAAGATTGTTGCTAGCTTGTAGTACCGTTTATTATTAGAATCCTTTTCCTTATGGCTTTCTATGTTCCATCGTTGTATATATTCAATAATGAATTTGTTGTCTTGATTCCCATCAAATAGTTTGGTGGATAGTGATTTTGGAGATAACTCTATCTTTTGTCGGATTGTGTTAATTATTTTTGAGTTTTTTTCATCTCTTTCTTCGCTTAACTCAATATTTGGTAATAGAAGTGATTTTGCAGCACTTTCTAACATGGTTATTTGATGAACATCCTGATTTTCAAAATTTACCAGACAAAATTTCAAATATGGCCTAATGTATTTTTTACAATATCGTATCCAAGTCGCACCTCCAATATTGTTTTCAACGCAAAAATGCAAAACAAATACCAATGATATGGTAATACCAAAATCGGGTTTAATTTCACTATCAATACTTAAATTATTTAATGGGCTAATTGGGACAGCTCGTAAACCCTTATATTCTACTGTATTATTTTCAATAATACTTTCAATGATTTTTTGAGCTTTTTTGTATTTCAGTATATAAGGGTATTGTTCAAATGTGAAGAATGTTAAATAATAATCATATCTCCGAAAATATTCACTCATAAGTTTCCATCCATATCCGTTAACTCCTTGAACTAAGGAGTTTTTAGATAATAATAATTTCTCAGCCCGTCGCTGTATATCTTTAGACTTAATTATTAAATCAGGATCCTTAAATTTGTTAACAAAATCTTGTAATACATTTAAAATACTGGCTAGCGTAATATGTAAATTCTTCTCTTCGTTATCAGAAGAAAATAAATCTTCAACATTAATAAGCATCTTTTTATAGGATGTCAAAAAATCAGAGCTAATATTATTAGTATCAGAAAGTAATATTGATAATGCATTAGCAGTATGTCTAAAATTTATTTTGTGAGAAATAATCCGTCTTTTTCCCATGCTACCTAACCCCTTTTCTTCAATGATTTCATATGTTGAGCCATACATGTAAGAAGGTAAAGTAGATGAGGAATCATCTCGTCGCAGTTTTAAGAAATTTCCTAATCCTGTTTTTATTAAAATAGTAAGGCTATTATTCTTCGCAGAAGTATTATAATTTTTAAGTGCTTTATAGAATAATCTATTTGCTGATATACTTCCTTGAGGGTAGGCAAACCTACCATATCCTATTGCTTCATAAAATGTCTTATAGCTATATAACCAGGTAGCTGAGGTATATTCTATTTCATTTTCATCAAATTCCTTAATAAATGCTTGGTCACACATTAATAAAATATAAAATGTGTCAAGCATTTTCTTGTAAATTATTTTTTCATCCGAATCTAAAATGGTTTCAATATATGTCATTTTCAAATCTCTACCTTTTTCAGCCGTTTTCCACTAAAACCAAGTGGACGCCAAATCAAGAATAAAATTAAAATGATAAAAGCGATAGCTTCCATCCATTTGCTGTTAATAAAGTATGCTCCGATGTGTTGAGCTGTTGCCAATAATATTGCGCTTGCCAGTAACCCGTAATTACTCCGAATTCCGCCAACTATCATTACAATAATCCCAGAAAGAAGAGCCTGAAAACCCATTCCAGGAGTTAAATCTGTATCAAATCCATAAAGGATACCTGCAACTGCACCTAAAACTGATGCCAGGGCAAATACAAAATACTGAATTACAATTATATTGATCCCGAAAATTTCGCAAAGGGCTTCATTTTCAGATATGGCAATCATTTTTTTCCCAATATTGGAATATCTTAGAAAAAGGCTTAGCAAAGCAAAAATTAAGAATCCCAATAGAATAGAATAAATCTGGTATTCAACAATGAAAGCGTTAAAAATGGGATATACCGTTCCAATGGTTTCATTACGGATACTTTTAGTACCATCATGCCATACCATGGATATGACATTTGACATAATTACATATAATCCCAAAGAAACGATTAAATAAACCAGACTTGGGGTATTTCTCTTCATTAATGGGCGATAAAAAAAATGAAAGATGGCAATACCTAATACCCCGGAAAGAAACAGGGATATAATACAAGATAACCATATGTTTACTTCCAGTTGCTTTGAAAACAAGAAAACAAAATAGCCCCCGAAAGTAATAACTGCCCCATGTGCTAGGTTGAAAAATTTTACCACTTCATACATTACCAGAAATGATAATGCAATTAACAGATAGATAGCAGATGTGCTTAGTACACTGATTAAGTGCTGCATACCTCTATACTATCTTGAATTTGGGCAAATTTGGACATCAATTCCTTTTTAATTGAACCATAAAATTCCCTTGGATTCTTAATTGTATACCCATCCCTGGCAATACAATGGAAATTAAACCTGTCTTCCTGGCCTGCCAGTTTATAGTTTTTAGAATTCATCCATATCTCTTTAAGTGGCTTGGAGCGAACGTCATTTTCAATCATGAAGTTTTCATCATCTCTACCTGGGCATCTGGCAACTCTACCATGAATGGAAATGTACATTCCAGCTGCTACCTGGTTACAGGGGTGACAGCCTGGATAAAGTGATATACCATGTTTTTCAATATCTTCAACATTAAAATACCCTTCTGATATACTCCAGCTATAAATATTAACATATAGTTGCTGGAGTCTTTCCATGTACTGATTGTATTCGTATTCTGCCTTTTCCCTTTCAAATTCACTGTTTCCTTTACCGCTTATCGTGGTGGGGCAACTTAATACGTAAATGTTTTGTCTCCGGCCAAACTTGTAGATATCAAGTATTTCGTCCAAGTTTTCAGGTTTTATAGGGGCAGCGATCAAAGCCAATCTAGTTTTACCATCCGCTCTCTGTTCATTAAATCCGTATTCAATGGCCAACGCCAAAGCCCTATCTCGACTTTTCATATAGATATCTATTGCATTCGGATTTTTATAGCCAATGAAATGCCCTTGCATCTCGGGATCAAACGAATTGAAACCCAATAAAATTGATACTTTATGATCCTTCAAAAATCGCATTAGTTGGTGCGAATCGTAAAAGCCATATTGCCCGAAATACTTCTCCACCTTTTGATCGTTACCAATCACATGTCCTTTAGTGAAAATAGCCAGGTGAACATCATTAGCGGTGAGATGCTTAATCAGCGGAATCAGCATACTTTGTTCAAAGGGTTCTCCTGCCCCCAGGATTTTCACATATTGTAAACCAAGCTTAATGGCCTGATCCAGGAGGATAATCATGTCATCCAATCCCAATTCTACACCTGGCATTCTCAGGTTGCTATCCATACGGAAGCAGTGTGGACAATTCAGCGTGCACTGAATACCAAAATCAATATCTAGGGTTAACAACTTGTAACTTCCATCCGGGTTTTTGGAATGCAAATCTGATTCGTCAATTCCGTATCCTAATACGTCATACATATATAATTGTTAATTGAAATGACTTGGATATTTCGATTTTAACATCTTTGGTATTTCAAACTTAAGCTCCATTTGATCTTGTAAAAACCTGATTTGATCTCTAAAATCCTGAAGCATATCATTATGAATTTTATCCCCAAAATCAACACAAAATTTGTCTCTTAATTTGACTTTTTCCTGCTCATTTTCCGACATATTTGAAATTTCTAGTTCAACTTCTATATAACTGTCTATTAATTGTGCACATGCAATATCACCTGCAATACCAAAATCTTTATTCAGTATACCTCCTTTAGAACGACTTAACTTATTGTGATCAGATATCAGTACCAGAATGTCGAGTCCCTTTTTCGACATCAATTCTCTTTGTTTTTTTAAAAAAGGTGAATGGTCAACATTATCTTTAATAAACCATAATAAAACAACTTCTTTCTCTCTCGCTATATCATCATATCTTTCAGATAATTCCTCAATATTGTTCTTCATAAAATAATCTTCTTCAGTAATCATCGCACTCGAATAATAATATGTTACATCCTCATTACTTAATAATCTGTTAATATAATAATCTTCAAAAGCGTCTGATGAAAGATAAAACTTACCGCTAATCAGCGAAACCATTTTGGCTTTGTTTAAACTCAATGATATTTTTAATAAATCATCAAAATGGATCTTTGAATGAGGTAAAAGATTTTTTAATACCTCTGGCTCCAAAAGATACTTAAGCGATTCTAATTGAAGTTTTACAGCGTCAATATGCTCTTGTAGATGAATTTCATGGATGTCTAAGTTGATCCCTATTTCCTCCACCTTATCTAATAATTTTACCTTAAGTTGCATATACAAAAAGAATACAGAAATGATACCAAGAACCAAACTTGTATTTGATATTTCTTTGATATTAAAAAATGGGAATTTTTCAAGTATTATGGTAAATACTATTGTTAATACACTAAATAATATCCAAGCGTATTTTTTGAGAAAAGCAAGTAAAATATTCCACCTATTTTCTTTACTTGAACTCATTATCTTCAACTTTAATAATCTTAAACAACCTATTAATATCTCCATTCTCTTCAAATCCAATTTCACCAGTTAGTGAATTGAATTGATTTGAGAGTAAATAATCTTGAACTAAAGCAGCATCATTACCTACCGCACTTATTGCTTCTTTTAACATAAGACATGCTTCATAGGCATAGGCATCATAAACATCTGGTTCCTGATCATATGCTTCTTTAAAATCTTCGTAGAATTCCTTGTAGTAATCTGATTCTTCATCAATATTCATGATAGTACAATAAAACCCTTCTGCTGCCTCGCCTGCGTTTTCAATCAGTTCATTGCTGTATGCGCCATCACCTCCAATAAAAATGGTTTCAAAACCAATTTCCCTAGCCTGCTTTAAAATGATGGTAGATTCCTTATAATACCCGGGAATAAACACGGCCTCCGGGTTTGTTTCTTTTAGCTTAATCAAACTTGCCCTGAAATCATTTGTCCCATCGTTATAGCTTTCATCAAATATAATTTCAAGGTTCTTTGATTCGCTCGCTTCCCTAAATCCCCCTGATATGCTCACGCCATAATCATTATTGTTAGAAAAAATTGCCACTTTTTTGACACCTAGTTCATTAGCGAGAAACTCCGCCGCAGTTTTCCCCTGTACGTTGTTTTTGGGAACATTTCTAAAGAAAAAATCCCCTGCATTGGAAAGTTCATCGGCAGTGGAAATAGAAGAGAATAAAATAACTTCATTTTTATTGGCCTGAGGGGCAATTGCCAAAGAAACACTAGATGCGGCAGCACCAAATATTATTTTCACACCATCGGCGTTAACTAATTTATTGAAAGCATTTAGTCCATCTTTTGCAGTTAATTTAGAATCCTCCACGATAAGTTGAAATGAAGGGTCATTTTTAAATACCAGTTCAGCACCACGCAACATTGATGCGCCATAGGTGGCACCTTCCCCGGTAATGGGTGCAATCAGTCCGATTTGATTTTTATTGTCCTCGGTACAAGAAAGTGCCAACAACACGATTACAGATAAATTTAAGATCAGTTTTTTCATTTTCAATTATTTTTGATTTTACCTAATTCCATTGCAATTTTTCGGGAATATAATTCCCTGGTTGAGTCTTTATGTTCCACTATTATCACGCAATTATCAGGGGATATAATACTTCGTTTAAATAGTTCAATAATTTTATTGGTGCCCTTAGCATCAACCCCGGCAAGAGGCTCATCAAATAAAACAAACTTTGGAGTGTGTATAAGCCCCATGGCGAATGCCAATAGTATTGTCTCCCCACCACTCAAATTAAAAGGTTTTCTATTTCTGAATTTTTCCAATCCAGTTTGATCGTAAACTTTTTCAATTCGTTGCTTTAATTCAATTGTTCGATAAATAGTCCCGGATATTTCAAGATTCTGCTCTACCGTAAGGTTTTCAAAACAAAAATCCTTTTGAGGTATGTATACAATCCCTCTTCGAATTAAATCAGATGGTTTTAATGCATTGAGTTTCTCTCCATTAAAAAATATTTCACCTGACCAACAGGGAAGCAAATTATAAATGCATTTTAGTAACGTAGATTTGCCGGAGCCATTACCTCCTGTCAATAAGATCACATCACCCACGTTGGCTTTTACGGAAACATCATAAAGTACCTGCTTCTTACCGTATCCAGATGATATGTTTTTTACTTCCAGCATTAGTTGAGATAGGTTTCTTTTACAGTTTGGTTGTTAATAAAGGAATTGTAATTTTCAAAAGGAAGGGCTTCCCCGGCATTCAAAAACCATATTCCGTCACTAAGGCTTTCAACAAATTCGTGATTGTGTTCTATCTGTAAGATAGTGCGTCCTTCATCCCGCAGTTCTATAATCAGTTTATAAATCCGCTTGTAATTTTCTTTATCTATTCCGGCCACAGGTTCATCCAGTAATAGAATTTTGGCATCGTTGGCAAGGCAACATCCAATGGTTAATAATTTTTGTTGGCCGTAGGATATCTCGCCTGCAAGGTTATTTTCAACCTCCTTT
>CBDVAV010000257.1:0-6949 GCA_965372055.1 uncultured bacterium
CCAGGGGCATTAAATGTCTGGCGACCAATGTATGTAAACGAGGAATTGGAATACAGGGGCATGATTGCCCCTAAAGAGAAAGTTCAGGAATTGATGGGAAATTTAGGTGTATCTACTGGGCAAAATGTAATTATTTATGATGGAAGTGGTTATGATGCTTCACGATTTTGGTGGACACTTCAACAATATGGCCATACCAATACAATGATCTTAGATGGTGGTCTTACAAATTGGGTAAAAAATAGTTACCCTGTATCCAAAGAAATCCCAACCATATCTCCAACAGATTTTAATTTTGAAGGAGAAGGATCGAATGAAATGTATGCAGATTTAGATGATGTAAAAGGTGCTATAGAGGATCCCAATATTATTCTGTTAGATGTCAGGTCTGACGATGAATTCAATGGTGGCCGTATCCCTGGCAGCATACATCTCGAATGGATAAATTCTGTAAATATCGATAGTGACAAAAAATTAATATCCTTGGAAGAACTGAAGAAAATATTCATCTCAAAAGGTATAACTTCCGATAAAAAAATCATTACATATTGTCATACTGGGGTAAGGGCTGCACATTCCGCATTTGTACTAAAAGAGTTGTTGGGGTTTGAAAATGTCAAGAATTATGATGGATCATGGACAGAATGGACCCATTTTAAGATGTCTGTAGAGAAAAATTAAAATGAATAGTATATAGGCTTATGCTTGAGTATGTTGACATATTTATTAATGGATACAAAGGATACGCGATCTATTTGTGGAGTGAAATCACTTTTAATTATTCATATAAGCCTTGGTGGGAAAATTACTTCTATTGGCTGATTCTTGTATCGGCTTTCTTTTTTGCCTTGGAGATTTTCAAACCCTGGCGAAAAGAGCAAGCCAGGTTCAGAAAAGATTTCTGGCTCGATTTCTTTTACATGTTCTTTAATTTTTTCTTCTTCTCATTGATCTTTTACAATGCAGCTTCAGATGTAATTGTAAACCTTTTCACAGATTTTTTGGCCCTATTTGGCCTAACCAATACAGTGGCAGTCAATATTGAAGGTTGGTCCAGGATTGCCCAGTTGTTTACTCTTTTTATAGTCAGGGACTTTATCCAATGGTGGGTGCATAGGCTATTGCATAGATCATCCATACTATGGGAGTATCATAAAGTCCATCACAGCGTTGGACAAATGGGATTTGCTGCCCATTTGAGATACCATTGGATGGAAACTGTAACCTACCGGTCTATAGAATACCTGCCATTGGCCATGATCGGTTTTGGCATTGATGATTTTTTTATAGTTCATATTTTTACCCTTGCAGTTGGGCATTTTAACCATAGTAATCTTAACTTTAACATCGGATTGTTAAAATATATATTTAATAACCCGAGAATGCACATCTGGCATCATGCCAAAGATTTGCCAAGTGAAATGAAATACGGAGTAAACTTTGGGATAACATTAAGCCTTTGGGATTATATCTTTAAAACAGATTATATCCCTTACAGCGGACGTGATATAAAACTCGGTTTCCCGGGGGACGAAGGATTCCCAAAATCCTTTATCAACCAAAGTTTGCACGGTTTTAAAAAAAAGAAAGATAATTGACAATAAGCAATATGCAGGAGAAAGCTAAAATATTAGACAATCATGGGAGGCCAATTAGCTACCTGAGGCTGGCAGTTACTGACCGTTGCAATCTGAGATGTTTCTATTGCATGCCGGCAGAAGGCATTAACTATCTTCCCAGGAAAGAACTCCTGTCATACGAGGAAATGCTGAAATTGGTTAATCTCCTAACAGAATTAGGTGTTGAAAAGGTAAGGATAACCGGTGGCGAACCATTCGTGAGAAAAGATCTGATGAAGTTCTTGAAAAACCTCACTGAAGTAAAAGATTTGAAAGAAGTATCAATTACAACCAATGGAATCCTTACTTCCCAATATATAGCAGAACTAAAAATCCTGGGTATTTCATCTATCAATCTAAGCCTGGATACCTTGGATAAGGACAAGTTCTATAGAATCACCAGGAGAAATGAATTCGATAAAGTAAAAGCAACTTTCCATGCAATCCTTGATCATGAGATCCCGTTAAAAATCAACACAGTAGTAATGGAAGCGCAAAACGAGGAGGATATTTTACCCTTGTTAGAATTAACCAAACAGTATCCTGTTTCCGTGAGATTTATTGAAGAAATGCCTTTTAATGGCGAAGGTGCAAAATATCCTCAGTTAAAATGGACTTATCAGAAAATTGTAGAACATATTGGTAAAGCATATCCTAATATGCAAAAAATAGATGATCAACCCCATTCCACTTCTTACAATTACACTATTCCGGGACATATAGGGGATTTTGGGGTGATTGCTGCCTTCAGCAGGACATTTTGTGGCAGTTGCAACCGCATCAGAGTAACTGCACAAGGAACTCTGAAAACCTGCCTTTATGACCACGGTGTGTTGGATATCAAACAACTGTTAAGAAGTGGAAAGGATGATTCATATATAAAAGAAGCCTTGATTAAGGCCTTTGGAAACCGGGCAAAAGACGGATTTGAAGCTGAAGCTAACCGTTCATCAAACATACCGATATCTGAATCTATGTCCACCATAGGAGGATAGATGGGGCAGGATTACTATCTTCTGATCATTGTTTTCTTTCTAATAGCATTGCTCTACTCTTCTGCCGGGTTTGGTGGAGGGTCCAGCTACCTGGCCATCCTGGCATTAGCGGGTGTTAATTTTTACATCATGCGATCCACTGCCCTGATGTGCAACATCCTGGTGGTTACTGGAGGAACAGTGATTTTTATTAAAAACCGCCACTTGGATTTTAAAGATACTTGGCCTTTAGTTGTTGTAAGTGTCCCCATGGCCTTTTTAGGGGGTAAGTGGCCTGTTACTGAGTCGTGGTTTTTCCTATTGCTTGGTGTCTCCTTATTGGTGGCCTCTATATTATTATGGATTAAAAAGAGACGACAAAAGCCTGTCACTTTGGGCAATAAGACTGTAGTGAATATAATAATTGGTAGTGCAATTGGGTTCTTGTCTGGTCTTGTTGGCATTGGCGGAGGTATTTTCCTCTCTCCCATTCTTCATCTTATGGGATGGGGCAATGCAAAGAAAATTGCTGCCACTGCCAGTTTTTTCATCCTTGTCAATTCTATTTCTGGGCTTTTAGGCCAGTATTTTCAATATTCCTCGCAGATCGACCTTGATTACGCCTGGCCCTTGCTGGGGGCAGTTTTTGTAGGCGGACAAATCGGATCAAGATTGGCTGCCCAAAGATTCAATCCTTTTCTAATAAAGCGTATCACAGCCATTTTGATCTTTGTGGTAAGTATCAGGATTTTGTGGGATTATTTAATAAAGTGATAACTTAATAAAATTTGGAGATTTGAAGTATTAGATAAGTTAGACCCTGGTTCGTTGTCTAAACCATTTCCTAACAAATATCTTAACTTCAATCCCATCTTTTTCTTTTCACTAATACTTAAACTTGCACCGATTCCAAAACTCACAGCTATCTCCATTGGTCTAAACTTAAAAACTTCGGATTGATTTACTAATACCGTATTATCAACCTCCTCTTCCAAAATATTTGTATTAACTTCATCGAAAGCAAATCTTGGGGATATTCCAATTTCAAAGATGGGAGCCAATTTTGAACTAAGAGGCATATAATCAACAATTATTGGAACCATTAAAGAGTGCATTTCTAAAAGTGCGAAATTTCTGTTGGTTATGTTTGGAGGGATTAAAACCTCATAGTCACCTTTAAATTTCCTGAATCCGTACAATAATTCAAGGGTTAAACCCACCTTATTGTTGAGGCTTGGAACACTTATTTTGGAGAAAAACCCAAAATTTAATGACTGGTAAGATTTGAAATTAGTTTTGTCAAGGTGAACAAAATTAATATTATTGGTAGAAATGCTAATCTGATCCAATCCCCCACCAATTATTGGCCCAAATGATATAACTCTTGTTGGGCGAGGTCTTTCAAATTGATTATTGGGAATCGAAGTTGGTAGCTGAAAATCACCTATATCAATAGGGTTGTCGCAATTATTATATTGGCTAATTCTCTCTATAAAAGCACTCTCCTTGTAAGGTAATTTAAAAACATCAGTATTGGCGTACTTGCAATCAGAAAGCGTATAATTAAGCAGCCCTCTAAATGAATTTTTGTTTTCAATCAGTTCCAAAAACCGACCTTCATTTTCCTTCTCAATGAAATATCTTCTTCCCACTTCTGTAAAATATCTATATAAATTAATTTTACCAGTAACAATCCTTTCAATAAAAACTTGTTGTGTGCTAAACTTATTTACTGTAATTAATTTTGACAAATATTCATTCCTATTAATGATCTGGTATCCATTTAAATCCTTTGGGTTATAGAGAACAATTTGCTCTGAACCATCTTCTTTAAAAAAACAATCTTTCTGATTGCTAATGGAATTTTCATTTCTGATCAACCCGTATATTGTATCATTATTGGCTTTAATTATATATCCTTCTAAAAAATCAATGGGTTGGCCTAAAGAGTTTAAAGAAATAGATAATAATATAACTAATCCAAGAACGGAAGATTTATGGGAGTAATTCACAATATTATATTTTTAGCCAAAATTAATAAATCAGGTCAAATATATTACAATAATTAATTTACATTTATACAAAAAAAATAATGGGATCACAGTAAAATATGAAAATAATTGGCAAATTTTTTATTTTATTAATTGTTTATACTGCTTGTAAGGAGGATAAACAATTTATCCCAAGGGAACATCCTCTTGTCGAAACTTTAGCAGTCTCAGATATCACTTCTGACGGTTTGATTACATTAAATGGCACCATGATTGACTTTGGGAATTCTGAAGTAATAGATCATGGTTTTGTATGGGATACTAAACAGACATTGACCTTACAATCACCAAATAAAAGATCATTGGGAGTAATCGGGACTTTAGGTACTTTTAATTTAGTGGTCAGGAGTGGAATTATGACTACCAAGAAATATTACATTAGGGCCTTTGCCAGAAACCAAACTAAAGTGGTATTTGGGGAATTAATTGAATTTGAGCCGATTAGGCAAAGTCCAAAACATTTAATCACTGATTTCAATCCAAAGTCAGGAATTTGGGGGGATGAGATTACCATTAGCGGGGCAAATTTTGATGCTAATAATCTTTCTAATAACAGTGTTAATTTCGGTAGCTCATCCGCGAATATAATCGAAGTAAGTGACTCAACTATTAACGTTGAAGTCCCCTCGGATTTAATTCAAATAGAAACAAAAATTGAAGTTATTGTCAGTAGTAGCAGCATACTGTTAAGTGATCCCTTTAAATTAAATGGGCCTGAGGCAATAAGTTTTTCTCCATCCGAAGTCAGTGTGGGGGATACTGTTACATTGTCTGGCAAAAATTTTCACCCCTTGATTATTAATAACATAGTAACTATTGGTGGGAAGACCAGCATGGTTTTTAGTGCTTCATCCGAATCTTTGGAAGTAGGGGTCCCTGTATTGAATCCAGGTGAGTATGATATTAATCTTAGTGTTTTTGGAGAATCGGAGACTTTCAGCCCCAAGATTACTATTCTCGGCCCTGAACCAGGTACCTTTGCTCCAACTTCTGGAATAAGTGGATCTGAAGTATTACTCAGTGGGAATAATTTCGGAAATACCATTTCCCTAGTAGAAGTATTCTTTAACTCAACTCCTGCTCAGGTGATGGAAGTTTCCAATTCTTTAATTAGGGCAGAAGTCCCTGCACTGCTTTCAGGGGATTATTCTATTACAGTGGCTATTTCTGGTAGTCAAGTTCAATTTCCGGGGGGGTTTACTGTAATTACTCCACCGCCCCCAACAACAGGCCTAGTGGCATATTATCCATTAAATGGGGATGCAAATGATTTAAGTGGTAATGGATTTAATGGGGTGATTAATGGTGCCACTTTAAATACGAACCGAAACGGCAAGAACAATACTGCGCTCGATTTTGATGGTTTCAGTTCGAATGTTGATTTAGGTGATATACTTGATGATGTTTTTACCGGGCCTGACAAGCAGTTCAGTATATCATTGTGGATAAGGCCAAGTATATCAATGAGTAATAATTTAATCATATCGAAACTTGGGGCTTCAGGTTGTGGTGAGGATCAGAGAGAATTTACTATTAGGGTTCTCGATGATAAAATAAATTTGCTGTTTTACAATTCATTATTGGCGGGATCCTTCAGAAGGATACAAAGCAGCACTAGTTTAACTATTAATAATTGGCACCATATAGTTTTGAATTATAATGGAAGCTTGGATAGCAATAATGGGCTTGATCGGATAACTATATATGTAAATAACACTCAGGAGTCATTATCTCTTACTGGTTCGGAGGGAGGACTAGGCAGTCTCCAGGATGGTACGGCTCACCTGGGGTTAGGGAATCCCTTGGACAGTAACGGTGACATCTGTGGCAATGACTTGGCTTTTAATGGAGGAGTTGATGATGTTAGGATTTATAGTAGGATTTTAAATGTTGCTGAAATTGATGCTTTATTTAATGAGTAAAAGTTTGTTAAATCATTGATCACTTTTTCAGGATTAAACAAGAATTTTTTACTATCTATTAAATTATTTCCGCTAAACCATTTTTCTTTTACTTCCTTCCAAAAAGGACTATTATTGTCATTATTTGGCTGATCTAATCGCAAGAAATGATTAAGATATCTTTTAAAGAGGATGTTCTCCCTCATGTTATCGTAGTTCTTGTATTTGTAATTCTTAGTGTTGCATTCCATAGCCCTGGCGTTTTTGGAAATAAAGAACTCAGTCAAAATGATGTGTTTCAAGGGATTGGAGGTGGAAAAGAAGCAATTGATTATAGGGCAAATACCGGGGAAGAGGCATTATGGACTAACTCGATGTTTAGTGGTATGCCTACTTATCTCATC
>CBDVAV010000258.1:0-6947 GCA_965372055.1 uncultured bacterium
CCTCAAATTAGCATTTGGGTTGTCCCTATTGGTGAACAAGTGTTCATTTAATGCAGCAATTGCTTTATCGTCATCCATCCCGCTCAATTGTAGAAACAAGTCTTTGTACTTGACACGTTGGGCAGTTGCTGAAATTGCCACTCCAGCTACTACTAAAATCAGTATAAACTTTAAAATACCATTGGTTATCATATCCGTCAATTTACCGATAAAACTTTCAATTCCACCCTGCGGTTTTTTGCCCTGTTTTCTTCGCTATCATTGGCCAGTAACGGTTGGTCCTCACCATAACCTCTGGCAACAAACCTGGTGGAAACTATATTGTTTTCCACTAAAAATTCCACGATACTATTGGATCTCTTATCCGATAGTATTTTATTGTATGTAGCTGAACCAACGTCATCAGTATGGGCAGCTATTTCCACTGCCAACGTTGGGTTCTCATTCATTAATTTGATCACTCGTCTTAACTCAACAAAAGATCCCTCGGATAGCTTAAATGAATTTGATTCGAAATTTATATCCTTTAAAGCTAAATGGGCATTTATTTCCAGCTTCTGAAGTTTGAGGTCAACTGTAGTTGATACGTCGGCCTCGGGATCAGACAGGTTGATTTCGGTTGAATTAAAAGCATATCCATCATCACTGGTCACCTCAACTACATACCTGTCCCCTGCCCTAAGGGAAACCATTTGGTTTCCATCTACTTCAATTATTTCGTCCCGATCCTTATTTCTGATAATAACCCTCGAACGGACTTTGGAATTATTTTTAAGATCAGCTACGTTGATCATTATTTGAACTTTCTCAGCTTTAAGAGTTACATCCTCTTCATAATCCCTGTAAATCATCAGCCCAGATACATCAAAGTTGAATGATTCAGTAGTAAAATTTTCAGCCGAAACACTTATATTGTAGAGCTTTCCCAAAGGAACTGACAATTGAGCCCTTCCATCTTTTGGATCAGCTTTTACCTTGGCAACTACATTATTGGAGCCTATTTCGACCAAGGTAACATCTGCATTTACTGATTCAAATAAATCTAGGTCAGAAACGTTTACACTTAACCTGGCAGTGTTAAAAAGTTGGATATCATCCTTGAATTCCTGATAATTTTGTACTTTCAAAAGATCATAGGAAGTTGTATAACTTGAATAACCCTCTTTCCTTACTTCAAGGTTATAACTTCGACCAGCGGACAATACCAGTGCATATCCACCATCAGAAGGATTGTTTGAAATTGTCATTATCACATCCGAGGTCAATGCATCAGTGACTATGATCTCTGCCGCTATGCCCCTTTTTGTATCTTCATCAGTAATATTGCCCTGCACAACAGTATTGACGAACTGCCTCAGATGCTCGGGTATTTCAACGGAATAAATATCCTTAGAGTCATAAACAAAATACATCAGGTCACCTGCAGCCGAAATAGTCGAGAACTGATCACTTTGGTCAGTATTTACATAGCTAAGCGGTACGGGAAAACTCCATTCGCCTATCACACTTAATTGTGATTGATAAAGGTCATAAGTGCCAAGTTCACCTAATCCGCCCAACCTATTGGAAGAGAAGATCAGGGTTTTATTGTCAGCCATTATCCTAGGGGCTTTTTCACATTCCATATTAATGGGAAAAGGAAGTTTTTCCGTAGCAGTCCAATTTCCCTCCGAATCCCTATCTGACCTAAAAATAGACAAACAAAATCCTCCTAGCTTATTGAGATCTTTATCTGCCGGACCTTCCCTGTTGTCCCCGACAAAGTATAATGTTTTGCCATCGGCTGATATTGAAGGGAATCCCTGATAGCCGCTATCGTTGATTATGCCTCCAATATTTATGGGATCCCCCCAATCTTCTCCCTCTCTATTGGAATAGTATATATCTTCCCTTCCATAACCATTGTCAAAAGAGGCAAAAAAGTATAGTGTATTTCCATCAAAGCTTATGGACGGCCCTCCCCTAAGGTCTGTCGTGTCTCCGAAATTGTTGATTTTATCAATAGACTTAATGTTTGCCCAAGCTCCGCTATCATCTAATTTTGCCTGATATAATTTATAACTTCCCTCTCGGTTTGACTGGAATATCATTGTTTTTCCATCAGCGGATATTGATGGGGCATATTCCACTATGCCTGGTTGATCGATACTAATTCCTGAAACAATAGTTTTATTATCTTGGATAAGTGAA
Organism: uncultured bacterium; assembly: GCA_965372055.1. GTDB lineage: Bacteria > Bacteroidota > Bacteroidia > Cytophagales > Cyclobacteriaceae > CBDVAV01. Next base: position 2,191 of record CBDVAV010000258.1, read on the forward strand.
CTCGTTGTTGGATCCTGGGAAAAAATTTCTCCAGAAATTATAGCGAGAGTGGCTATGAAAATTATTGTTTTGCTCATTTTAGACTAAGAAAGGGATAAACAAAAACCTATATACCCAAAATTACAAAAGCGCCCCAATAATATGGATCACTAAACTCATTTTTTATTTCAAGTTGTGCTGATTTAAAAGCATCGAACTTGTTTTCCCCAGCAAGCCATGATGAATAAAATAAGGTCATTAGCCGCTGGGTGGTTTCGTCATTAACTGTCCATAGGCTCATAATTATATTTTGAGCCCCAGCCACAATAAATGATCTTTGTAATCCATAAACCCCTTCTCCATTTTTAACCTCTCCCAATCCCGTTTCGCAAGCCGATAGTACAATCAGTTCAGTGCCATCCAAGTTTAGGTTCATGGCTTCATAAGCAGTCAGTATGCCATCTTCTTGGGTTGCATCTTCTACACCAGCATATATGGACTTTGAAGCATTTGCCAGCAGAAGCCCTGATCTCAATAGCGGATTAGCTTCAAAATTATTTAAGTGAATGCCCACGCCCTCTCCATTTTGATCTTGCTTAAGGTCATCAAGAAAGAATCCGTGGGTGGCAATATGAAGCAATCTTGGTGATGAAACCATTTTCAAAAGGTCTTCCTTTGCAGAGCCTTCCATAAATGTTCGAGGATTCCATCCATAATTTGTAAGCATTGCCTGCAAGGCAATTACCTCTGCCTTGGTTCCAGGTAACTCTGAAATTCCATGAGCGAAACTCCCTGATCCAGCCAATGCATGAAATGCGCTGGTACTTTGTTGGTTTTGTATGCTTAAATCAAGCCCTTCATTGTAATCCGGATATCCGAAAACCCCAGCCATATTGTTTTGTTCTGTTTGAAGGACTTGCTCAACCAATATGTCCTTAGTATTGGACACCAATCTCAAATCATAACGGTCTACTATATAATTGTCATCCGGCTTATACCACAGGGTATTAAGGTTTATTTTGTTAAATATTCCGTCGGCAGATACATAAATGGTATTGATATCATCAAGTTCATCTTCCAGCGGAGACCAAAATATATCATATGGTATATGCTCGGTATGCTTATGCAAAATCAGGTTTTTATATAATTTATAATATCGCCCTTCAAGTTTGTTCCCATAGTCAAACACTACCAGTGCAGGCTCTGCGTAGGAGTTCCTAACAATAAGTCCTATGTAAGTAACTGAGTCAACAGCAGAATTCCTCTGTATCCTAATCAGTTCCAATGCTGCTTCATTGACTTTAAGTTTATTTTTTACCGAGACCCAATTATGCTCAACTTTATCAAATTCCTTGGCAAAAGCTTCAGACTTGAGCGACAATTCTTTTTCCCGATCATTTGCCTGTTGTTCAAGAGTTGTAATGTCAATATTTTCGGCAACTATTTCGGCAACAGAAAGGGAATATGCTTTTGCAAGCTTATTTTTAAGGGAAATCCATTTGTTATATGATGCGATAAGTTCGTTATCCTTACTGTTGAGAATCCTATCCCTAACTTTGTTTGATGCATTTAAAAGAAGTGCTTTGGTATTGAGCTGCAAATTGTACAGCTTCTTTAAATAGGAATTATCTCCATTGTTAATAGCGCTTTCAATGGCGAATTCTTTAAACCTCTCAAACACTGGATTGATTTTAGCGAAAAATGCACTTTTTTCTTTTTCACTTAAAGAAGGGAAATAATCTTGTACTTGATCCAAATACTCTTTAATTACAACATTATATAGAGAGCCGGCTTTTTGATAATCCCCTGTCATTTGATAGAGGCTGGCTAAACCAAATTGAGCATAAGCATAATCTGGGTGGTTTTCCCCAAATACTTGTTTCCTAATGTCCAGGGATTGCTGGAAATAGTTTTCTGCTTGATCGTAATCACCCATATCCTGGGCAAGGGCCCCTAAATTATTTAGTGTGGCAGCAAATTTTGGATGAGCCTCCCCATATACTGATTGATCAATTCTTAAAGCTTCTTCCAGCATTGGTTTTGCTTTTTGGTTATCGCCTTCTAGTTGATAAATTGATGCCAAGTTATGTAATGTAGTAGCATATTTGGGATGCTGTTTCCCTAATAAGTTCCCGTCAATTATCAAGGCCTCTTCCAGCAGGACTTGGGATTCGGCTAATTTGCCTGTAATCTGATAGAGTGTGGCAAGATTGCCAATTGCTGTTGCGTACTCAAGGTTATTTTTGCCGTAGTTTTTCTGATAATTATCAATTATGGATAAAAACAACACCTCTGCCATTTGAAAGTTACCCATGGTCTGATAGAAAGTGGCCAGGTTATTTGATACCAATGAATAATCAGGAGAATTGGTTTTTCCGGATTTTTCCAGGATGTTTAATGATTTTCTAAACAATGGCTCAGCCTCATTGTACTTCCCTTGATTTTTGTTAAGTGTAGCCAAATTTGATAACGCCAAGGCGTAACCTGGACTATCCTCACCTCCTCTTTTTCTTATTTCCAGGCATTGGTTGAATTTAATTTCGGATTCCGGATAATCGCCAAGCTCCATCAGTATGTGCCCCAGGTTCTCATACGCTATGGCCAGGCTATTGCCATAAGTTTCCGACTGCTCTAAAATGGCTATCAGGTTTTCATAGATAGGCTTGGCTTTGATTGGCGTCCCTGCCCTTTGAAAAATCAATCCGCGCTGATTTTGCAATAGATAATACCTTGGATTATTTTGGCCTTCAACTGATTCTACAATTTGTAAGGCCTCTAATGTTAATGAATCTGCCTTCGAGTAAAACCCATTTTCAATAGCCACTTTTGCTAATCCACCCAATGTGTTACTAAATACAACATCGTTATTGGAATCGTCCATTTCCGCCGCCAAGTTATATTGTTGATCTGCTAATGAATATTCTCCAGTTTGTACATAATAGTTGCCAAGATCATTTAATGAAGACCTAAGCTTATTAATTCCAATATTTGTATTTCCTTCGGCAAATTTCAAGGCCAGGTCAAAAAGCTGTTTAGCTTTTTCTTTGTTGTTCAAGCTTAAATTCAACCTTCCGGCATTGCCAAGTGTGGTCAGGTAATTTTCATAATTATCTATGTCATTTTGATCAAAAGCCTCTATTGCCTGATCATAAAGCGAAAGAGCTTCATTCAAGTTGCCTTCATTTTGCTTTAGAGCAGCCATATTGCCAAGGGTTGTAAAACCAGCGACTGCTCCCGTTAATGAGGTTCCCAATAACTCCGTTGCTTCTTTTGATTTGCCTTGTTGCTGGTAAATCAAGGCAAGTTCCTCTTTTACTTCAACAGTCCTTTGGTCGGTTCCCCCGAAATCCCTGGAATAAGCGTCAAACGCAAATTTCAGGTCCTCTTCTGCTGCTGGAATTTCCCCGGTTTTAACTCTGCTCATGCCTCTGTGGAAATGTAGCCCATAGTATTCCTCAAAGTCTTCCATTCCAGATGCCGAGTAGATATCGATCAAATTACTGAGCATGCCTATTGCTTCAGCATGTTTCTGAACTTCTCTTAGCATCAAAGCATAATTGTAGGCGATACTTAAATATTCCTGTGGCAATTGCTCCTGTTTTTGCAGAACAGAAACAGATCTAAATAAGTATGGTTCTGCCTGATCTAATTTGCTTTGTCCGTATAAAGCAATTCCCAGGTTTCCATTGGCAATCGCCAGTTCAATCTCATCGACAGCATTACTGGAAAAGATATCAATAACTTTTAATAATGCCTGTTCTGCCTGTTCCATTGAGCCGCCATCAAGATATAGCATGGCTAGGTTGTTATGGGCACCTGCCAGAAGCATACTGTCGTTTATTTCAATGCCAGCAAGTATCCCTAGTTCTTCTTTGCCATATTCAAGGCCTTTGTCCAATTCACCTGTTGCATAACAGATCAAAAGCAAATGTCTAAGAATACTGCAATAATTTTGATTTTGTTTTCCAAACTCCTTCTCGTAAAATTGCCGTGATTTTTCCCCTGCTTCGAATGCCTCTGTTAATTGATCATTATTATAAAAGTCCTGTGATTGTTTGTACAGGTCAAGCCACTCCTGCCCGTAACAATTAATGGAGAAAATAGCCGTAATCAATGAGAGTGAAAATAGTCGTATCATTGGAATTCCGTTCTACGCAGACTTCAATTGCTAAGATTCAAAATCTTAAGCAAACTATCAACCAATAAATGCATTTGTTTGAATTATTGAACTGAAATTAGCTGGCTTTACTGAATATTTCATTGTTCTCATTCATAGCCCTTTTTGCTTCTTTCTTTAAAAGACCCTCTTTTTGATCCCAAGACATCCCTGGCATGTTAATTAAGCCGACTATCCTTGCTTCGATTGCCCTTTTTCGATGATTAGTGTTAAATAAGATTTTATCACTTATTGCAAAAAGGACGACTCCAAATATTAAATACATAATAAGGACGCTGGATCCCATGCCATTATGGAAGTCATCATAACTATTAGCAGTCATTCTATTTGCCAACAAAGCCATATAATATCCGAATGGAATTCCAGTTAAATAAGATGGATAATATTTTTTAGGAAACAATAAGAAAATGCCAAAGATTGAAAATAATGGAGCCCATATTTCTGCGCATGACCATACCCACCAATAGATTTGTTGATAATACCAATGGGAGCCTTCAATTGCATTTGAAATCTTAAATAGACCGTTATTTATCAGATACTCGCCAAAACCATTTTCTGGAAATAAAATGTATATATATCTTGAAGCTGGTGCTAATATTAA
>CBDVAV010000259.1:0-6901 GCA_965372055.1 uncultured bacterium
TCAGTATGCGATTGGCAACATATTCCCCAAGGGCTGGGCCATGTTTGAACCCGTGCCCTGATCCCGCGCAAACAAACCAAACATTTTCCATTTCAGGATGTTTGTCAATAATGAAGTGTTGGTCTGTACTTAGGGTGAGTTGACAAACTCTACTCTCCAGTATTGGCTGGTTTTTAAGTCCTGGGAATCGATGGGCCACAAACTCATGGATCCGCTTTACCTCATAAGAATTTACAATCCGGTCATCATTGTCCATATCTATTGAATTATAATCAGGCCACGGGGCCACTTTTAAACCTCGTCCCCTTATATCTGGCATGCCATAATAGCGGGTATTGGAGAATGACCAAACTGGAAAATTTGGATATGAATAACGATCGTCTCCCGGAGCCGGACCCACAAAAATCACATCCCTTCTATAAACTTTTAACTTTTCTGCAAAAATTTCCGGAAATAGCTTTCCCATCCAAGGCCCACATGCAAAAATATAGGATTGTGCTTCTGCCTTTTCGCCATTATCAAGGTTAATATTTTGCATCTTGTTGGATAGAGATAGCCCAGGTGTAACTTTACCAATTTTCAATTTACCCCCAGCTTTTGTAAAAGCATTGCCAACTACTTGGCAGGATTCCCTGGCCATCAGGGTGCTGCCGCCAGCACCACCTGCAAAATATAAACCTGCTTCAATTCCTTCGACATTGATTTGCGGCCACCTGTATTTTAATTCATCATGATCCAGTACTTCGGATGTGATGCCGAATCTTACTAGGGTTTCTTTGGATTTCAAGGCCTCTGCTTTATAATTGCTGTCCCCCATGGTGAGCCTCCCTGTAGAATACATAAGGTTACGGTTCCATTCCTGCTGCCACTTGTCCCAAAGCTCGTGTGCCCTGATATTCATCTTAGTGTACATCAAACGGTCTCCATAATCAGATCGAAGAATACGGGATTCCCCTCCCGAGGTGGCACGTGAATTACCAGGGCCATAAGCATCGATCAGGGTTACTTTTGCCCCCATTTGTTGTAAATTAAAGGCTGTCCATAATCCAAATACCCCGGCACCTACAACAATAATGTCTGTAGAATCCTGAAAGGATGAATTTGTGTTAGGTTTAACAGAGATTCCAGGAAATCCCAAGACTGGAGCTGCCATTGATGCAATCAGGCTTCCTGCTCCAACTTTAAAAAATTTTCGTCTTCGCATAATTAATAAGTTGTCTGGCTAATTATACTAAACATACAAAAACAAAATAGACAAACCAGGCATTCCCAACTCAAATGAAAAAAAGGGGTAACATATTATGCTACCCCAGCAACAAAATAAATTTTGTTGACAGCAGTTTGTTAATATAAAATTAACCATCTCATACCACTTGTCAAAAAGATCACAGGAATAGCTTGATTAACTTGTTTACATATTTAATTTATCTTCTTTTATCGCTAAATTTAGAAGATAAAGCACAATTAAGAAACAAGCCATAATTAATTTAGCAATTATGAAACGAAGAAAAGCGATTAAAGAAACAGTAAAGTTTACCGGGGGAATTGTTGGTGCCTCATTACTTCCCTGGACCACAGGGTGCAGTACAGAAAAAAATACAGATGAATCAGCTACAGATGAATCCACTGATGATAAAGCTGAAGTTGGCTCAGCATTGTTCAGTATTTCTTTGGCACAGTGGTCCTTGCATCGTGCATTTTATGGGAAGAGCACAGAACTGAGTTGGGAGGAAAGAGGAAAAATGTTTCAGGAGGATCCAAATTCTGTATTGCAGGGTGACATTGACCCTATTGATTTTCCTTCGATCGCAAAAAACACTTATGGCATCGATGCTGTGGAATATGTAAATTCTTTTTATTTTGATAAAGCCAAAAATGCGTCATATCTATCAGAGCTTAAAAATCGCTGCGAATCCGAGGGTGTGCAAAGCGTGCTGATCATGTGTGACGCATTGGGCAACTTGGGGGATCCTGATGATACTGAACGCACACAAGTAGTTGAAAACCATTACCCATGGGTAGAGGCTGCTAAATATTTAGGTTGCCATTCAATCCGGGTTAATGCAAGAAGCACTGGTGAGTTTGAAGAACAACAAAAACTTGCCGCAGATGGTTTAATAAGATTATGTGAATTTAGCAAGGATCTTGAAATCAACATAATAGTGGAGAACCACGGTGGGCTATCAAGTAATGGACAATGGCTGGCTGGTGTAATGGATTTGGTAGATCATCCCATGGCCGGTACCCTGCCGGATTTTGGAAACTTTCGTCTCGGGGAAGATGAATGGTATGATCGCTATCAGGGAGTTAAAGAACTAATGCCTTATGCCAAAGGCGTAAGTGCAAAAAGCAACGATTTTGACGAAGAGGGCAATGAAACAAACACGGATTATACAAGAATGGTCAATATCGTGATGGAAGCTGGATACCATGGCTATATTGGAATTGAGTATGAAGGCAATGATCTTAGTGAACCTGAGGGCATTAATGCCACAAAAGCATTGCTCGAAAAAGTAAGGAACTCATTAGCATGATTTATTTGATTAAATTTGCAAGAAGAACTTAACTGGCATGAATATTTTTATGGACATACGCTTTTGGCTACTTTTTATCGGGCTTTTCGGGATAGCCCTCTTAATTCAGCATATATCCTTCATAATGACCATGAAGAAAGATAAAAATAACGATACTAAGAGAAGCGAGGGAGGTATTAATTGATTATCTCTTACAATAAAATAATTACATTCTGAGAGGAAGCTGTGTTTAATTTAAAATGGAGTATTTCATTATCTCGATCATTGCCTTACTCGCCTCTTTTCTGACCTTATTTTCAGGTTTTGGATTGGGAACAATTCTCACCCCAGCATTTATTCTTTTCTTTCCGGTGGAGATTGCTATTGCTTTAACAGGGGTTGTCCATTTATTAAACAACATTTTCAAAGTAATTTTATTAGGAAAAAGTGCAGATAGGTATGTATTATTAAGATTTGGTGTGCCTGCAATTATCGGTGCATTTATAGGTGCAAACTTATTGTTTACTTTGTCAGATTACCAGCCCTTGTTGAAATATGAACTTTTTGATAACCACTTTGAGATAACATCGATCAAGCTTGTCGTGGCATTAATGATGATAACTTTTGCACTGATCGAAATAATCCCCAAGTACAATAACCTGCAATTTGACACCGATAAACTAATACCAGGTGGATTAGTTAGTGGGTTTTTTGGAGGATTGTCGGGGCATCAAGGGGCTTTAAGGAGTGCTTTTTTAATAAAATGTGGGCTATCTAAAGAAAGTTTTATTGCTACAGGGGTAATTATTGCCTGTTTTGTAGATTTCACAAGGATCACTATTTATTTCCGGAATTTAATGGATAGTGGAATAACTGACAATCTTTCAATAGTATTGGTAGCCACTATCTCGGCATTTGCCGGGGCATTTATTGGTAAAAAACTACTAAAAAAGATTACCATAAAAACCATTCAGTTGGCCGTATCCATTTTGATAGTAATCCTTGGAATTGGATTGGGTTCAGGAATAATCTAAATGTTAATTATGTGAACTGACTATAATGTTTAGAATTACTAAAGAAAAGGGATGAACATAAACTTTTTCAATAATTATTGGCATCCACTTCATAAATTATTGTAGCAGCCAGTCCACTCTATTTCTTGCCTTTTTTGATGAAATACCATTTTTGAGGTAGTGGATTACTGCATCAATTACTTCACGGATATTGTTGTAACCAAATTTCTTCCCCAGGATTGAGCACAAATTAATTTCCTCGTCATAGATTTTCTTGTCAACCACCATCATATGAACAAGCTCGTAAAACTGGTTGAATTTTTCATAATCATCTTCCGGTAATTCAAATTCAACTTTTGAGGCATTCTTCTTGATTCTCTCCAACTCATTTTCAGAAACACCATACTTTTTGGCGAGTTTGTCAAGTAATTCAGACTCTCTTTGATCAAAGTGATTGTCTACCAAAGCCATTTCCAACAGTTTTTTGATGTGGCTTTTGGCAGTAGCTTTGCCATCTCTAAATAAACCTAAAATTTCTGTTAATTTCATGACTAAATTGTTTAAAGGTTAAACATTCATTTGATGATAGTTATGGAAAAACTATGCCAGGAACCAAATACGTCTAAATCCTGGTATTTTTGAAATCTACCACAAATTAGATATCCAACAATGGGATAAAGTATCAAAACGGGACAAGATATGTTGTGGTCTATTTGGAATGTAATTCCAAAAGATTTACTGAATACCTATATAATGCTGTTTTGTGGGATAAAGGGACAATACTTAAAGTCTAAATAAGAAGTATTGATAAGGCTACAAGATATTCATTTTATTGTTATTCTCCTACGGCTGATATTATCACCATCATTTAAAACAACAATATAGATACCACTAGGTATATTGTAATCCAACTCGATATAGGATTGATTATTCACTATACTTACAAAATCTGAATATACAACCGCTCCCAAAATGTTTATCATATCAACGTGCATCCTTTCCCTGATTTCAGGGTTATTGAATTTGATGTACAATTTATTTGAGGAATATAAATTCAAGGGATTGGGGTATAAAACTGCCAGAGGATTATTATTGTACAAATCTATACTTATCACCGGGGAATATTCAAAACTACCGTCAAAATCCACCTGTTTTAACCTATAGTAAGTAATACCGGTTAGTGGTGCTGGATCCTCAAATGAATAATGCAATACTTCGTTGCTATTATTGCTTCCTTCTACGATGCCTATTTTATTGAATATTAGGTTACCAGATGCCTTTTCAATATCGAAATAAGCATTGTTGATTTCTGAGGCAGTACTCCACAATAGATCGACTTTGTTATCATTCGGTTGTGCTGCAAAGCTTATAAGCTCTATGGGAAGAGGGTTATTGCCATTTTTGGAAGCAAATGTTAACAAGTTAAACGTATTTATTGTAGCTGTAATGGAACCGGTTTCAGCACCGGTGCCCAGTGGTGTTGGTGAAGATCCCGATATGGAATTTCCGATTGAAGTAGCTTGATCATTCCATTGAGATCCATCATAAAGGCCCAAAAACAAATCTTGTGAAGCACCAGTAGTAACGTCTGTAATATCTGAATTGACTGCAGATTCATAATACAGGGTAATATCTGCACTGGTTGGGATTGATACTGCAGCGCTCACATCCCAGGACTCCCAGCCACTTACATACTCAAGCCCCGCTGAGGTAGAAGTAGTATTCGGGGGTGTGCCTTGTATATACTCCGCTGTAAAAACCGTAGATGCATTACCCCCAGCAATATTAGCCAACTTCATAGGGGCAAAATAAGCACCATCTCCTAAAGGATATGTGAAATCAGTAGTACCTTCTCTTTTGACTGGGCCGGTAAGGTAGCTGTCTACATCACCGTTATCTGAAGTGGCTCCGGAGTCAAAAGTAATGGTGTTGGTAATAGTACTGGCAACCACTCCCTGTATCAGTGTAAGATGTCCTGAGATAATCACATCATCGTCCAGGGAAATGGCCGTCCCGGAAGTATTGTTTATGGTAATACTGGTATAATTGTCACTTTTAGCTTCAGGGAGGGTCTGTATCCCACTTCCCGTCATGTGCAGTTCACTTGTATTTAAAAATTCAACATCTCCATTGTTTGGGTTGATTATGTCCCCTTTAAATTCGAGGATGGAACTATTGTTCATTTGAATACGGTTTTCAACAGCCGAGGAAGCAACATTAAATGTTAAGTTTCCATCCACTAGGATTTTGCTATCCTCATACCCCTGGATGATGTTATTTGTCCCTCCGGTACTTTGTAATGAAGTCATAATTAAATTCCCCGTGACAAAATTTGCCGAACCAGCAGGGGGTGATCCATGAGTTCTAATATTAATTTCATTGCCGCTGTTAGAAGAATTATGGTTTAGCGTTGTAGTACCAGTGACTATTATTTGCGCCTGATCAGTGGCTCCTTGTCCAATATCAATGAATACATCACCAGTCTTTGAATTATTGTAATCTATAGTAAAATCACCAGTTGTTATTAAACTACCTTTCGATAAACGAACGGTAAGATTATCTGAATTACCAGTTGATGCCTGATAATCAATTTTAAACTCCCCTCCAATATCCAATACCGGAGCGCTACCAGCAGTATTACCCATCCAAATTTCCAAGGAACTGCTAGAACCCGAGGTTACATTTCTTGTATAAGTAAAGTTGCCCGATACATCCAAGGTAGAAGCATTGTCCATTTTCAACCTCACGTATTTGGAATTGGTATTATTATCGGTGATGGTAAAATTACCGCCGACAGTTGCATTTCCATTTTCAACATCAAAAGCGGTATTAAAAGCTGTATTTGTACCCAGTAGGGTTACATTAGTGGTAACGGTAAGATCACCATTGGTGTTTATATCTAAAGTTGCATCGGACACGTCATTGATAATGGATAAGGAATTAATCGTTTTCGCGGATGTTAATGTGATTACATGTTTGATTATAACATCATCCCCAGCACCCGGTACCACTCCTCCTGCCCAAGTAGCACCAACATCCCAATCCCCATTTGCAGCACTAGTAATAGTGGCACTAAAAGCCAAATTGCTGGTTATAAGCAGAGTGAAAATTATACAAGCCTTTAGATAATAATTTATTATTTTCATAAGTGTAATTGATTAGATTTTATCGACTAGTCTCGCAGCTTGTCGTTTGTTATCCACAGTGTATTTATACACGCGAAAATATTTTGATAAATAAACCACAAATATTCCAGTTATAGAGAGAGCTTTACATTCCTCAACCGCGTATGTTTATTTTTAATCATAAAATCATGCAAATTTTGTCCACAAGCGAAAACGTCTATTATAAATCCCTAAATATGGGGATATGGAT
>CBDVAV010000260.1:0-6899 GCA_965372055.1 uncultured bacterium
ATTAGGCCCTATGTTAAAACAGGATTTTTCTCAAATAGAAAACATAGTTAGAATTGATGGCAGGGGTGGAATATTTAGACATGATGACAAGGTTTTCAATGAATTTATCAGGTTTACAGATCCGGTATTCCTGGAAGTATTCTCTTTCCCATTAAAATGGGGAGAAAAGGATGCGCTTTACGATAAATCCAAAATAGTACTCAGTGAGAATATCGCGACAAAATACTTTGGTGAAGAAAACCCTGTAGGCAAACAGATTACCATCACTTTTGGCAGTCAGACCCCAGAATCGTTTGAAGTAGGGGCAGTCTTTGATAAATTTCCAAACACTGCCAGTTTTGCATTTGGAATACTGGCAAACTATGAAAAAATAAAGGTTGCAGAGCCGGATTATGACTTTGATGACTGGAAGGATTTTATCACTGCTACATTCATCCAGATGAAAGACCCAAAGGATACTGCGACTATTTCTTCCAAAATGGAAAAATACGTTGCTTTGCAAAATGCTGCCCGACATGACTGGCCTTCGGAAAACTATACCTTCGAGCCCTTAACTACCTTATCTATTAACTCTTACAAAATGAGGTCTAGCATATCTTCTGGTGATGAACCAACGGGAAGGATAGTTTTGTCCATCCTGGGAATTTTTATGTTGACCCTGGCTTGTTTTAACTATATCAATATTGCGGTGGTTTCTGCCACCAAACGATTGAAAGAAATAGGCATCAGAAAAGTAATTGGAGGAAATAAAAAACAATTGGTATTCCAATTCCTCAGTGAAAACCTTGTTATCACCCTATTCTCCCTGATCCTGGGGGTAGGTTTTGGATATTTTATGTTCGTTCCCTGGTTCGATCAATTATTCAGTATTGGCCTGGAGTTTAACCTCTTCTCTGATCCACAGTTATGGATATTTCTTTTGTTGATTTTATTGATTACAGGTTTGGTTTCAGGGGCATATCCTGCTTTTTATGTTTCTTCATTCCATGCCGTGGAAATTTTTAGGGGAAAGCAAAAGTTTGGTAGCAAAAACCTGTTTTCTAAGTTTTTTCTCACCTTCCAATTTATTCTTTCTTTCATATTGATCGTAGGTGGACTAATGTTTATTCAAAATGCGAAATATCAAAAAAAGAGGGATTGGGGATATGACCAGGAGCAAACATTGGTAATTCCTGTACCCGACCATGCTGCCTATATTCAAATTAAAAATGTAATAATTCAGAACCCTGATATCACTTCTGTGGCTGGTTCTAGAAATCATTTGGGGAGGTCTGCCGGTTTGGTAGCAGTGGAAATACTCAGTAAAAATCATGAATTTCGGATTATTGATGTGGGTGAAAATTATTTAGAGACTATGGGTCTCCGCTTAAAAGAAGGGAGGTTTTTTGATAAAAACCTGGCCACTGATATTGACCAGTCGGTAATAGTAAACCAAACCCTGGTTGAAAATATGGGCTGGAACAATGCCATAGGTGAAACCATGACTTATGACAGTACCAAATATACTGTTATAGGTGTGCTGGAAGATTTTCACTACTTCAGCTTCTGGAACGAAATTGAGCCTGTTTTTATGAGATTTACCGAAGAAGAAAATTATCAGTATTTATCTGCAAAGGTTAAGCCTGGATCCATCACCAAAACTTCTGAATACCTGGCGGATACATGGAAAGAATATTATCCTGATTTACCATACAATGGCTTTTTCCAGGACCAGGTGTTCCAGAATTATTTTACTAATATCACTGGGCATGGAAAATTAATGGGATTTAATGCAACTTTGGCCATTCTGCTTTCTTGCATGGGATTGTTTGGCCTGGTTTCCTTAAAAGTCAACTCAAAAATGAAAGAATTTAGTATCAGAAAGGTTCTTGGTGCAGGAATCTCCCATTTAATAAATGGGGTGAACCGTCAATTTTTATGGGTTTTGATCATCGCTTCAATCATTGGGGGGCCTTTAAGTTTATTCCTTACCAAAACCCTTTTTGAGTCAGTTTACACCTATTATATGCCAATAACGGTGATGCCCGTTTTGTTTGGTGGTGTTTTATTGTTTTTTACTGCTGCCATTACTGTTTCCTCACAGATATACAAAGTGATTGTAACCAACCCAGTGGATTCGCTAAGGGACGAATAGGCTATTGTTGATATTTTATTTTACCACCAATAATAGTATACACTATTTCCGTAGTTAATATTTCATCTTCGGGGATGGTCATAATGTCTTTCGAAAGCACCGTGATATCAGCAAGTTTTCCTGTTTCCAGGGATCCTTTTATATGATCTTCAAAGGCAGCATAAGCATTATTAATGGTATATGACCGAAGCGCCTGTTCCCGGGTTAAACTTTGCTCGGGAAAAAATAAAGAACCATCCGAAAGTTCCCTGGTGATGGTACAATGAAAGCTTACCATAGGATTAATATCTTCTACGGGAGGATCGGTGCCATTCATAACCACCGCTCCGGATTCCAGCATAGAGCGGAAAAGATAGCCACGTTCCCTTGACCGCTGTTCACCTAGGCGGTCAATTACCCAAGGGCCATCAGAACAGGCAAACAATCCTTGTATCCCGGGGATTACTCCAAGCTCTGCGAACCTGGGAAGATCATCCGGGTGAATAACCTGTGCGTGTTCAATTCTCCAACGGAGATCTTTCTTATCTGGATTATTATTGAATTGCTTTTCATAGATATCGAATAATACCCGGGCAGCTTTATCACCAATTCCCTGGATGGCCATTTGGTAGCCATGTTCCATTGCCAGGGCAGCAGTTTGTTCAATTTCTTCTACTGGCGTAACATTAAAACCGATACTTCTGGGCAAATCACTATAAGGTTCCAGTAACCACCCCCCATGTGTTCCCAGTGCACCGTCTAACACCTTTTCACCAATACACCTAACAGTTAAATGTCCATCTCCATAACCGATCATTCTGTATTGAGCAAGTTTATCCCTTAAATCTTCACTGTTTTCCTGCAGTGCCATGTACAACCTAAGTGGAATATTTCCCTCTTCTACCATTTCTTTTAACAGGTCTATTGTTTCAAAAGAAGATCCCATATCCTGGAAGCTGGTAATTCCGTTTGCAATTACTTCTTCAGCTGCTAATTGCACATGCTTTCTTCGCTCTTCCTCCACCACATCAGCAGGTCGTTGGTCTTGAAATTCCTGGTAAATCCCTTTCACCAGGTCTGCAGCGGTTTCCCTCAGCATTCCAATGGGCTTGCCTTCCGGATCCCTTACAATCTCTCCACCTGTTGGATCCTGAGTATCACTGGTAATCCCTGCTAGTTCAAGTGCCAAGGCATTGGCAAAGCTTCCATGGCCACTGGTGTGGTTAAGCAAAACCGGGTTATTTGGGCTGATTAAACTTAGACTTTGGTGAGTGGGCAAGCCTTCTATGCTTGGGGTTGGCGGTTGATTCCATTTGTCCTGATGCCAGCCCCACCCCACTATCCAGTCTCCTTGTTCGGTTGTTTCAACAGCAGCTTTAACCATTTCCACTATTTCCTCCCAGGAATTTAAATTCCTTAAGTCCAATTGCATCAAGGTTTCCCCCAGCCTCATAAAATGCCCGTGTCCTTCAATCAAGCCAGGAATTGCCAGCTTCCCACCTAGGTCAATAACCTCAGTTTCTTCATCAACATATTTTTCGATCTCAGATTCTTTTCCAATATCAAGAATAATATCCCCCTTAATTGCAAGGGCTTCAACTTCAGTATTTTCTTTATCAACGGTAAGGATTTTCCCATTCAATATTACCATATCAGCAATCTCATTATTTGACGGTTGACAGCCAATATTTAATAGTGCCAGGCAGCATATTGTACCGATCAAAATAAAATTTTGGAATCTGTTCATTTTTTTGATTGTTTAAACTGTTCCTTGAGTAAGCTATTGGCGCTGATACACTACTTTGCCACCCAATATGGTATACAATACTTCAGTAGTAGCTATTTCTTCTGGAGATATGGTAAATAAATCCTTAGAAAGGATTACTATATCGGCCAACTTCCCTACCTCCAGGCTTCCCCTTATTTTCTCATCATGAGCTGCAAATGCGGAGCCGAAGGTGTAGTTTTTGATGGACTCTTCCATGGTGAGTCTTTGTTCTGGAATGCGGGTAACAACATCATCTAGCACATCCATTGGGTTTAATGAACTTACCGGCCAATCTGTCCCCCAGGATATCATAGCCTCATTATTTAAAAGAGAACGCCACATATCTACATGATAAGCTCTCTCTTCACCGAGCCGCCTCTCCCGGTAAGCCTGGCTACCGGTGATATGAGGTTGCATAGAAGCAATTACAGAAAGTTCTTTAAACCTCTTGGTATCCTCATCAATATTAACAGTATTGTGTTCAACACGGTGGCGAAGGCCTTTGTCCCCCTGAATTTTTTGAGCGCCTTCAATAGCGTTCAATACCCACGTAACTCCTTTATCGCCAATGGCGTGGATGGCAACCTGGAAATTATTATTATGGGCCTTTTCAACAAGTGTATTTATTCCCTTTTCCGTGTATTGAGCCAAGCCGGAATTCCCTGGATTATCTGTAAATTCCTCATACATAAAGGCAGAAAGTGCCCCCAACGATCCATCCATAAATATTTTTAGAGGCCCAATGCGTACCATGTCATCACCATCACCTGTTTTCAATCCCAGTGAAATTAGGGTATCCAGTTGATCTGTAGAAAATCCAACATTAACCCGGGTTGTAAGCTTACCTTCTTGATGCAAGGATTTTATTGCTTCCAATCCAGCTAGATCGGTAGTAATGGGGGTGATCCCAGTTAATCCAAATTCAGCAGCTTGAGCCATGGTTTTTTCGAAAACCGCTTTCTGGTCGATATTATGTTCAATAATATCTGTGATAAGATTTTGTGCTGCTTCCTTTAATATCCCTGTAGGCTCCCCGGAAGCCTCATCAATTAACAATTCTCCTCCTTCGGGGACAGGTGTATCTTTTGTAATGCCAGCTTTGGATAATGCCTGACTGTTTACCCATAATGCATGACCTCCACCCCGGCTAAAAACAACTGGATGCTTTGGGGATACTTCATCCAAAATATCTTTTGTAGGCCAGCCAATCCCTCCAAATAAACCAGGATTTGGAAATGGGCCTATTCCCCAAACCGGTTCGCCCACAGGAATTTGTTTTTCTTCTATCCAATCGCTTAGTTGTTGCTGTAAATCCTCAATAGATTCTACATTTCTAAGGTTTATTTCGATCAATCTTTGTCCTCCCCAGAAGGCATGCATGTGTGAATCGATAAATCCGGGCAATACTAATTTGCCTTCAGCCTCAATCACAGTCGTGGTTGTATTTATATATGGCTGAATTTCTTCAGATGTACCAAGGGCTAAAATTTTACCGTCACGTATTGCAATGGCCTCAACTTCTGAATTCGACAAATCAACTGTATGGATTTTGGCATTAACTATCACCAGGTCTGCAGACTCTTCCGATTCCTGTGAACAAGAGGAAAAAATTAAAATAATAAATAATGCAAATAATAAGTTGCCTTTGTTTTGATGTCGGTTCTTCATTTCAATTAATTGGGTTTGAATAATCCAGTCAATATAAATAAAGGAAAAATGTTAATCAACCTAAAATAGTGTTTGCCATTAATTTTAGTGTTCTGAAGGCTGCATTCCTTTGCCTATGTTGGTGTTCTTCACCAACGAGCGTGACGCCTGTTTATCCTTTACCAACTAAACTATAGATTACAAAAAAGGTTAATGCTTTCACCAATAGTGCCAAAACGAAAAAAAGTGTTTTTGTGACCTTCATAACAACTTATAGGATGGTTAACAATCAATACCGAAATCAACATGTACAAAACGAACTAACTTTAGACAATTTGTTCAGTAACATATAAGTGGTCAAGAGCTCCATTAAATGATTGATTTTGGCCACCTATAAACTTATTATGAAATGTTAATTATATTCAGGGTTTTGCTAAAATACAAAAATGAAATCTGGCATACTTATTGTTTTAACAACGATGCTGTTATAAGATAAGTTTCTCGTTTTATAAGCAGCAGCCTCCCTTCCTAAATTATATAATTACTATATAGTTCACATTAATAACATTTTAAACAAACTCAAAATGAAAAAAATCACAACTTTGGCGCTCGTGGTACTAGGTATCGGTGCGTCATTATTTGCCAATGACAAAGACAATTCAATTAGTTTAAGAGTCATTTCCAACCAGGATAATTCTATACATAGCCTGGTGTATTATTCAGACAGTAAAAAGCCTGTATCCATTAGGATTTATGATGCGGATCGTAATTTGATTCACAAAGATCTTGTTGAAAGCAATGCTTTCTTCAAATCCTACAGCTTTAGTAAGTTGAAGTCGGGGAAGTATTATGTGAAAGTCTATAATGGAGATTCATTTGCTTCAAAATCATTTTCAGTAAATACAATCCTTGATAAAGCACTTGATGTTAATCTTGATATGTTGAGTGACTCAAGGTATAAGGTTATTGTAAAAGGTGTAGATAATCCTATAAACCTGAGTATTGCGAATGATGAAGGCGATGTAGTTTATTCAGAAATCATTAATGCAAACAAAGATTTCAGCCGAGTATACGATTTGTCAAATGTTCAATCTAAAAAATTCACCTTCACGGTGAGGAAAAAAGATAAAATATTGAGAAAAAGCATCTAGCAATATGTGTTAGGGGAAACTTAGGCCGGCCGTAATGCCGGCTTTTTTTATGGAAAAAAATCAAAACCCAATTAAATCGATAACTATCTAAGTTGTTTTCTGGAAATAAATGAATCCAAGCATTATTGCTGTCTCATTTCTAAATGGAAAAACCATTTCCGAGGAAAGCCCGAATGTGCTTTTTAGAGAAACCTCCAGGTTATTTGTATCTAAAAACGCC
>CBDVAV010000261.1:0-6898 GCA_965372055.1 uncultured bacterium
TCCTCAATAGCCGGGACTAATGGTATTGCCGGAATGGCAGGATATTGCGCTACCAAACATGCTGTTACTGGGCTTTCACATAGCATGTATAAAGAACTTAGGAACTTTGGGATCAAGGTAACCTGCATATATCCAGGATCAGTAAAAACCAACTTTTTTGACAAAATAGAATCTGTAACAGTTAGTGATAACATGATGATGCCGGAAGATATTGCCAGCACAATTCTACATTGTATTAAAAGCAGTGGGAATTATCACCATGTGGACATTGAAGTAAGGCCATTGAGACCTAAGGGCAAAGTTGTATGATTATTGAAATCAAAATACCAAGTACTAAATACCAAATACTAAATATTACATGTCAGTCCAAGTAAAAAACCTGGTGAAATTATTTGCAGACCAAGCAGCGGTTGACGATATCAGCTTTGAGGTAAATCCAGGTGAGATTGTAGGTTTTTTAGGCCCTAATGGAGCAGGTAAATCAACTACCCTGAAGATAATTACCGGCTATCTTCCTCCATCGGAAGGATCAGTGCAGGTGTGTAATTTGGATGTGATGGACAAATCATCCAAAATAAAGGGACTGACAGGATATTTACCAGAGCACAATCCACTTTATCTGGATATGTACGTGCATGAATATCTTGGCTTTATGGGCAGATTACATGGACTTAAGGGTAATATCCTTAAAGACCGGATCTCCCGAATGATATTGCTTTGTGGCCTGGATGAGGAACAGAACAAACTGATCAGTTCCTTATCAAAAGGATACAGGCAAAGAGTTGGATTGGCCCAGGCCTTACTGCATGATCCCGAAGTACTGATTCTTGACGAACCGACTACTGGCTTGGACCCTAACCAAATAATTGAGATCAGGAAATTGATTAAGGATATAAGCCAGGACAAAACCGTTATCTTTTCTACTCATATCATGCAGGAAGTTCAGGCACTTTGCACCAGGGCAATAATCATTAATAAGGGCAGAATAGTTGCTGATGATAAGATTGATAAATTGAAAGGGATGGTGGCATTGTCAACAACCAGAATTATTGTGGAATTTGCAAATCCTGTGGATCAAGCTGTTCTAATGACTATTGATGGCGTGGATGCGGTTGATGTAATTGAGGACAGGATATATTCACTGGTTATTAATTCAAATGAAGATTTGAGGCCGGTCATATCTAAATTTGCAGTCGAAAACAATTTATCCATGGTGGGATTAAAACAAGAAGAAGGATCAATGGAAGAAATCTTCCAACAGTTTACCAAAGACTAATTGATTTATGGTTCATATATTTATAAAAGAGATCAATAGTTTTCTTAATTCGCTCATAGCCTATATAGTGATCAGTGTTTTTCTTATGGTTGTTGGGCTCTTGATGTGGGTATTTCCAGAAACCAGTGTACTGGATTATGGTTTTGCAGATATGGATACCTTGTTTTCTTTAGGGCCATATGTTTTTATGTTCTTATTGCCCGCCATAACCATGAGGTCGTTTGCCGAAGAAAGGAAATCCGGTACTATAGAACTTCTCCTCACCAGCCCTGTTAATAATTTTCAGATTATTTCAGGAAAGTATCTGGCCGGGTTGGCCCTGGTGCTCATATCATTGGCACCAACCATTATTTATTATTTCTCAATCAGTAATTTAGCAAATCCAGTTGGTAATATTGATACCGCCGGTGTGATTGGATCTTATATTGGTTTGGCACTGTTGGGGGGTGTATTTACTTCAATAGGTATTTTTACCAGCTCAATAACAGAGAACCAGATCATTTCATTTATCCTTTCTGTTTTTACGTGTTTTCTCTTATATACTGGATTTTCTTCAATAGCAGGGATTAGCACCTGGTCAGGTTCGGCTAATACTATTGAGCAGTTTGGAATTTTATATCACTATTTGGCCATGAGTAAAGGATTGATCGATTCAAGAAACCTGATCTACTTCTTGAGTATTATTTCGATAATGTTACTGTTAACCAACTTATCCCTGGCTTCGAAGAAATGGTAAGATTCGATAATAGACAATGGGAGGATATACTGAAGTTTTTAATTGCAGTAGTGATCATTATTCTGGCCAATATTCTTTCATCCCGGAATTTTTTTAGGATTGATCTTACAGAAGAAAAAAGATTTAGTATTTCCGAAGCCACCAAGAACCTCTTACGGGAAATTGATGATGTTGTGTACCTGGAAATTTATCTCGATGGAGACCTGCCTCCCGCATGGGAAAGAATGCAAAATGCTATTGTTGAAACCATCGAAGAATTTAGGGTTTATTCTGATTTTGTGCAATACCGGTTCGTAAATCCAGAGACGGCTGCAACAGCAAGTTCAAGGAACGAATTTATTCAGAGTATTGCACTGAAAGGTATTCAACCTCTGGATGTATTCCTCACTGAGAGGGGAAACAGGATTCAGAAAAGGATTCTCCCCGGGGTATTGGTGTCCTATGGAGTGGGTGAAAAAGGGGTGCAGCTATTTAAGGGGAATTCAGCAGTTAGGCCAGATGAGCGGCTTAATCAATCAATCGAAGGTATTGAATACGAGTTGGCCACGGCCATTCACGATCTCTCCAAAGCCGATAAAAAGACCATGGCACTGATCAAAGGCCATGGAGAACTTGATTCTCTTGATATCATAAGCTTTAAGGGAAGCTTTAATAAAAAGTATAATGTAATTGATTTGTACCTGTCTGAAGTCCAGGAAATTACTGATGTAGACCTGGTTATAATAGCAAAACCCACCAAGCCTTATACCCCTTTGGACAAATATAAATTGGATCAATATATAATGAATGGCGGAAGTGCGATGTTTTTGTTGGACTTGTTGAGCGTGGATATGGACAGTGCTGGATTAGGGACTATTGCCTTTCCAATTGAACTAAATTTGCAGGACCAGTTATTTAAATACGGAGTCAGGGTAAACAACGATTATATCCAGGATATAATATCCGGGGTAACACCGGTTGTGATTGGCAACATTGGTGAGCAGGCACAAGTACAGGTTCTTCCTTGGCCGTTCTATCCTATAATCAACAATTTCAGTGATCATATCATCACAAAAAACCTTAACGCTGTTTATACCAGGTTTACAAGTACTATCGACACGGTAAAAGCAGATGGGATCAGAAAGACACCCCTGATGTTTACCTCTGAATATTCAAGGGTTCTTACTGCACCTGTAATGGTTGACCTGAATGCATTAAAAGAACAACCTGACCAGTCTGTATTTAACGAAAAGAATATCCCGGTAGCCTATCTGCTCGAAGGAAATTTTGCTTCACTATATAAAAACCGTCTACTGCCAGGAAATGTAAATAATGCTGATTTTAAAGCGGATGGTTTACCATCTAAAATAATCGTGATCTCTGATGGTGATATGGTCAGGAATGATCGAAGTAATATTGATGGCAGGCCATTGCAACTAGGGTTTGAGCAGTATTCAAAAAATAGTTTTGGCAATCTTGACTTTCTGTTGAATGCAGTAAACTACTTGACTGAAGGTGATGGATTGATCAATGCCAGGGCTAAAGAAGTGCGGTTAAGATTATTGGATAAAGTTAGGGTAGCCGAAGAGAGAACAAAATGGCAGGTGATAAACATAATCATCCCCATTTTGTTAATTCTTTGCTTCGGGACAATAAAGTTTTATTTAAGAAGGATGAAATACACAAGGTTTTGAGTCAGAAGAGAAAAAATATCACACTTTTAATTATTCTTTTGTTGTTATCGGCCTCAACAGTATTGGTTTACATATCAGGTGGAAAAACCAATAGAATTGATGTCAATACAAGATTGTTTTCACTTGGTGAAAATACAATTATCACTAAAGTGCTTATCGAGGGCTCCGATGTGAATAACCACTTCCAGTATGTAGGGCAAACCTGGATGGTCAACGATAAATTTAAAATGGATGTCAGCATGAGAGACGTGCTATTTGCAGTGTTGAGCCAGGTGGAGATCAGGAGACCTGTACCTTTGGAGATCAGGGATTCAATATCTTCCATGCTTAAATCAAGTGGAATAAAAGTCTCTATCTTAAATAAACAAGAGATGATCCGTGAATATTTAGTTGGCGGAGACAGTAAAAAGACCAATACTTACTTCATGTCCACTGGAGATGATGATGTACCCTATATAATGGTTATTCCTGGTTATCAAAGCTATATAGCCGGTATTTTCGAAGTCAAAGAAAATGATTGGCGAAATAGGTTTATCATATCTGTAAACTGGACCAACCTTAAATCAGTAAGAATAAACTATTTGGACTACCCTGGTCAAGATTTTGAACTACGTTATACAGATGACTTCTTTAAAATTGATGGACAACCCGACCTGGACAGTGCTAATGTATTGGAATACATCGAAGAGTTATCTTTAATACAAGTGAGTAAATTTCTGGATAAAGGTGAAATCGCGAAATATGATAGCATTGTTTCCACTTCGCCTGTTATCCAGATATCAATTGAAAGTATTGGTAATAATTATGATCTGGAGTTCTTTCCAAGGTTGGCTGGTGACAGGCACCAGTTGGCCAGGTTGAACAATACAAACCTTGTATTGTTCAACCAAGCAGGATTAAGTCCGGTATTCAAGAAAGCTGAAGATTTTATCAGAAAGGATCGGTAAATACTATTGTTATCAATCTCTATTTATGTATGGATATTTGATTTTATTTTTAACTTTACCCAATTTTCTAAACCAACTGTTCTTTTACTGAATATTTATGAAATTTATAGTTTCATCCTCTGCTTTGCTCAAACAACTTTCAGGAATAAATGGAGTGATTACCACTAATCCTGTAGTGCCAATATTAGAGAATTTCCTTTTTGAAATAACTGAAAATAAACTCACGGTTACTGCGTCGGATTTACAGACATCGATGATCACAGAGTTGGAAATTGAATCAAAGGAAAACGGAAATATAGCGGTTCCTGCCAGGATTCTAATGGATACCTTAAAGAACCTGCCCGAGCAACCCGTCAACTTTACTGTAGATGAGGAAACCTACAGTATCGAGATTAGCTCGGATAACGGCCGCTATAAACTGGCTGGGGAAAATGCTACTGACTTTCCCAAAGTACCCTCGGTCACCAACGATTTCTCGGTTGATTTGTCATCCGATGTTTTGGGAAGGGCAGTTAGCTATACGATTTTTTCTACTAGCAATGATGAGCTAAGGCCGGCGATGACTGGAGTATATCTTAACCTGAGCGATACAGAGTCAACATTTGTTGCAACCGATGGACATCGCCTGGTCAGGTACAGGAGGATGGATGTGACTTCCGAAAACGGTACAGCTATAATCATTCCCAGGAAAGCACTGAATTTACTAAAGGCCACCTTGCCAGCAGAAAACACTAATGTTTCCCTTGAATTCAATATGGCCAATGCCTTTTTTAAATTCGATAATTTAAAAATGATCTGTAGGTTGATTGATGAAAGATATCCTGATTATGAAAATGTAATCCCCGTGGATAACAATAATATCATGTCAATTGACCGCAATGAATTTTTAAGCTCATTGAAAAG
Source organism: uncultured bacterium (assembly GCA_965372055.1). Lineage (GTDB taxonomy): Bacteria > Bacteroidota > Bacteroidia > Cytophagales > Cyclobacteriaceae > CBDVAV01. The sequence continues at coordinate 5,536 of CBDVAV010000261.1, forward strand.
GATTGCCATCTATGCCAACAAAACCACTCATCAGGTAAGGTTGAAAATTACCGGAAGCGAATTGCAAATATCTGCTGAGGATCTTGATTTCTCGAATGAAGCCAATGAGAGACTGTCATGTGAACACGATGGAGAAGATATAGAAATTGGGTTTAATGCCAGGTTCCTGATTGAGATGCTAGCTAATCTTGAATCTAAAGAAATTGAATTACAATTATCAGCTTCCAATAAAGCTGGATTGATCGTCTCGAAGGACAAGGACGATGCCGAAGATATTTTGATGCTGGTTATGCCGGTTATGTTGAGCAATTACGAGTAGAAGTAAAAAAATGGATTCTATCGGATGGCTTTAAGCCATCCGATAGAATCAAATTTTATCCGTCATTCCCGCGAAAGCGGGAATCCATCTAAATTAAGAATCCAATGGTTATTTCTCTGTTGCCTGGATTTCAGCGGCAAACTCATCAGTGGTAAAGACGTGACTGGCCATCATTCTAAAATTGACTACTGCTGCTTCATAGCCATTGATACCGGGTAAAATAGCGGCTGCGGTAGCATCTTTTATCACGGCTACTTCAAATCCCTGTTCCAAGAGTTCCCGCATGTGTGATTCCACGCAAAGGTTCGCTGACATCCCTGCGATCACTACCTTGTCAATGCCTTGCTTCCTTAATTGCAGAACAAGATCATTGGTTTCCGGTCCATAAACTTTATGTGGACTGGTAACAGTTGCATTGCTGATGTATTCCTTGTACTCTGGCATGAAATCCGCACCTGATCCTTCAAAACCTTCCACTGAAAGCGGGTCTGTTCTGTCAAACATATTGATGTTATGCATTAATCTTTCCAGGGCACCTTCAAATTTCCATTTGTGGTCATGTGGATAGTAATAATGGGGAGATACAAATACTGGTAAATTATTTTCTCCAGCCAATTGGAAAACCCTTCCAATATTTGCCACTGTATTGTTCTCCGTAACACTTTGACCAACCACACCCCAGGTAACACCATCAGGGCTTAGAAAGTCTATTTGGGGATCAGTGACTAGAATAGCTGTTTTGTCATCAATTTTAAATCCTGGATCTGGCAACTGTGCCAATCCGGTAAAAGAAACGCTTAAAATAATAGCGGTTATTAAGTGATTTAACTTTTTCATGGTTTTGTTTATTTGTTTTTTGTTTTTACAATTTTACGGATGAAAAAGCTGTGAGTGAATGGACAAAAGTTCCTAATGTTTGGACAATTTTCCCTATTTGGGTTAAATAAGCTGTTCTTTATAGTGATTTGGGGAATAATTGGTGGATTTTTTGAAAAAACGGATAAAATAGGCTGGGTCATCAAAACCTAATTGATAAGCTATTTC
>CBDVAV010000262.1:0-6832 GCA_965372055.1 uncultured bacterium
CGAGGGACCACAAACTATTAGAAAAAACCAGCATACTATATATTTTACCCTTCTCACCATCTTAAAAACACACCATGAAATTCTTAAATTATTATCAATTAACCAATTCAAGGTCTATTGAACTTCATTAATATAACGTAAAACTAAGCTTTCACGAGTAGTAATCCCCTTAATATTATAGATTGTTGGTTGAAAATTTCACAAGCCCACTTTTCCAAGAAATTAGTTTCCAGGTAAAACAGACCCTTATTTTTGGCTGATTTTCTATCTATTGGCAGCCGGCAAATGTTGGTGATTCAATGTAGAATATAGTGAACCTGGCTTTGGATTTATCATTCGTAAAGGAAACTGAAAACTTTGCAAAGCCCTCATTTTCAGTAAAAAACCAAATGCCTTTTTTATCAGCAAAAAATTCATTTTCCTCCTCAAATACTAAAATGTCAGCAAAAGCCTCACTGTCTTCAACATATACTATGAAATCAGCCTTGGCAGGATTTTCTTCAATAAAAACCGAACCGTACAATTCGCAATAGTACTTGCTTTGGGCTGGCGATTCAAACGTCCACAATATCAGTATCAACCAGATAAATCTTAAGCTCATTTAAAATGATTTAATAATGTCAATAAAATCCTTTGCATTAAGTGCAGCACCACCAATTAACCCTCCATCCACATCTGGACAAGCAAATAATTCTTCAGCATTTGACGGTTTGCAACTTCCTCCATAAAGAATTGACCTGGAATCGGCTAATGTACTGCCAAATTTGCTCTCCAGGTGATTGCGCAAATGAGCATGCATTTCCTGTGCTTGTTCGGAGGTAGCAGTTTCTCCTGTGCCAATTGCCCAAATCGGTTCATAAGCCAGTACAATTCTTTCAAATTGCCCCGGTGAAAGATGGAAAAGACTTTCGGTCAATTGGTTGGCAACAAATTCAAAATGCTGGCTTTTCTGTCTTATTTCCAAGGGTTCCCCGCAACAGAAAATAGGGGTTAAATCGTTTTCGAGGGCGATGTCGACTTTATTGGCTAACTGGCTGTTGGTTTCACTGAAATGCCCCCTTCTCTCACTGTGACCTATGATCACGTGACTTGCACCAGTTGATTTTATCATCTTAGGGGATATTTCCCCGGTAAAAGCACCTGAAGGTTTATCGCTACAGTTTTGCGCTGCCATAAAAACTTTTTCTGAATCAGAAACCAGCCTTTCAACTTCTGTTAAATGGATAAAGGGTGGTGCAAGGACAACGGTTACATCATCCAGTACTTCATCTTTCACCATATTTACTATTTCTGAGGATAGCTGGATACCTTCCTGAAGGGTCTTGTTCATTTTCCAATTACCGGCAACAATATTTTTTCTCATTTTATAGCAGTTTTTAAAACAAAGATAACAGGTTTAAGGCTTCAAAACTATCTTTAAACATCCATCAAGTTTCTTATCAAAAATCTCATACCCCATAGGGCCATCTGCCAATTTTAAGCGGTGGGATACAATTGAGGAAAGGTCTAATTTTTTCTCCAGTAATATTGGAATTAAGGTATCGATATAATGTCTTGCGGGACACCTCCCCACTTTGTAGGTCAGATTTTTATTGTAAGCTTCAGTGGGTGAAAATGACAGGTGCTGGTCATTACAGACCCCTACAGTAGAAATGATGCCACCTGGCCTGACAAGCTCTACTGCCAACTTTCCCGCAGCACTGTTTCCTACTACCTCCATCACACCATCTGCACCACGACCATCGGTTGCATTCATTAATTCATTTACTACATCCTGGGTTTTAAAATTCAAGGGTATTGCTCCCCAGTTTGAGGCAATTTCAAGTCTCTCATTAATACCATCCACTGCAAATATTTTTTCTGCTCCAAGTTGAATGGCGCTAATAATTGCCATGATCCCAACTGGCCCACAACCTAAGACTACGTAAATACCGTCTGGCTTGATATCGGCCTGGTGCGCCGCAAAATATCCCGTGGAAAAGATATCCCCAAGAAATAGCCCCTCTTGCATTGATATACCTTCAGGAATTTTGACCAAGGTGCTTTCTGAAAACGGCACTCTCACGTATTCTGCCTGAGCACCGTGTAAACCCAGGCCATTTTCAATCCATCCGTAAAGTTGCCCTTTAATACACCGACTGGTCAATCCGATCCTGCAAAAGTAGCATTGCCCACAATTAGTTGTAAAAGGGCTAATAACCTTATCACCAATTGATAGATTGTTTACACCTTGCCCGCGTTCAACGATTTCCCCTACGAATTCATGCCCCATAACAGTTCCATTGTCCAGACCCTTTTCGTGTTCGTGGTATACGTGCATGTCCGAGCCACAAATTGCACAGAGCTCGACTTTTACGATTACATCATTGGAAGAAATAATTTCGGGATCCGGCACTGTCTCATATCGAATATCATGTTTCCCCTGAAATGTAAGACCTTTCACTTAGGCTAGGCAATCCCTTGGGCAACCATGGAATCGGCTACCTTAATAAATCCTGCTATATTGGCACCTGCAACGTAATTTCCTTTAAATCCATATTCTTCTGCAGTAGTTGTGCAAGTATCATGGATGGTTTTCATAATAATTTGTAATCGTTTGTCCACTTCCTGGCTTGTCCAATGCGATCCACTGTAGTTTTGAGCCATTTCCAAACCGGAGGTTGCCACACCACCTGCATTCGATGCTTTTCCAGGGGCATACATTATGCCACTGTCCATAAAAATATGAATCGCTTCTGGAGTTGAAGGCATGTTTGCCCCCTCAGCAATAAGCCTTACACCATTGCTTACGAGATTGTTCGCATCATTTTCATTGAGTTCATTTTGGGTTGCACATGGGAAAGCACAATCAGCCTTAATGTTCCAAATTGGGTTGTTATCAAGACCCTTATCAATAGGGATAAAAGTGGCCGAATTATACTTGTCTGCATATTCATTGATCCTGCCCCGTTTTTCATTTTTCAAATCCATGAGATAGGCTAACTTTTCCCTGTCAATTCCTTCATCATCATAAATAAAGCCTGATGAATCAGAAGCAGTGATTGGAATACCACCTAATTTCAGTACTTTTTCCATAGCATATTGGGCCACGTTACCGGAACCTGAGATCAGGCATTTTTTACCTTTAAAATCTTCTCCAATATCCAACAACATGTTCTGGGCAAAATATATCAATCCATAACCGGTAGCTTCAGGCCTGATCTGGCTACCTCCCCATTTTATACCCTTCCCCGTCAAGATCCCTGAAAACTGGTTCTTGAATTTTCTATACATTCCAAACAGGTATCCTATCTCACGGGCACCGACGCCAATATCACCGGCTGGCACATCAATCCTATGTCCAATATGCTTTGCCAGTTCCATCATGAAGTTCTGGCAAAACCTCATCACTTCCATATCAGATTTCCCTTTTGGGTCGAAATCTGACCCTCCTTTTCCTCCTCCCAATGGAAGGCTGGTCAATGCATTTTTAAACACTTGCTCAAATGCCAAAAATTTCAGGATACTCTGGTTAACAGATGGATGAAAACGCAACCCTCCTTTGTAAGGGCCAATTGCACTGTTCATTTGTATTCTGTAACCTCGGTTCACATGCACATCTCCGTGATCGTCCATCCAGGTCACTCTAAATGAAATAATGCGCTCTGGTTCTATTATTCTTTCCAAGATCTTATATTTTCTGTACTCGGGATTGCGATCCAATACGGGTTCAACCGTTTGAACTACTTCTTCAACTGCCTGAAGGAATTCTATTTCACCAAAATTACGTTTTTTGACATCATCCAATATATTTGATTGAACTATTGATTGTACATCTTCCATTGTTATAAAATTAATCCAATAAATTAAGTATAATAATATGGTTAATTCCCCATAAATATACTACAACTCCTTCTTATTATATTTTCAGGGCAAACAATTTTGATTAGTGGTATTTTCTTGGTTTTTGACCAAATTTCTTTTTTAAATAATTTGCCGTGTGATTGTTTTTAATTTTTATCATCTCTTCTGGGGTACCCTTGAAAGCCACCTCACCACCCATTTCCCCTCCTTCTGGGCCAAGGTCAATTATCCAATCTGCTAGTTTGATCACTTCTACATTATGTTCAATTATAACTACAGAATTTCCTAAATCTATCAGGGCGCTTATGGCTTCCATTAGATTCCGAATATCATGGAAATGTAACCCCGTTGTAGGTTCATCAAAAATAAACAAAATGTGTTCTGAAGTGTCCTTTCCACCCTTTCCAAGATAGGAGGCAAGCTTAACTCTTTGTGCTTCCCCACCACTTAATGAGCTTGATGATTGGCCTAGGCGAACATATCCTAATCCAACATTTTTTAATGGGAGCAATTTATTGATAATGGCATTATGTCCGTGAAAAAATCCCAGGCTCTCCTCAACGGTCAGATCAAGTACTTGTGAAATGTTTTTATCTTTAAATTTGATTTCCTGGATCTCATTCTTAAACCTCTGGCCCTTGCAACTTTCACAAGTAAGGTGAATGTCTGCCATGAATTGCATCTCAATCTTTACTGTTCCTTCACCCTGGCAAACTTCACATCTGCCGCCATCCACGTTAAATGAAAAAAAAGCAGGTTTGTAACCTCTCTGTTTTGCCAATGGTTGGATTGCGAAAAGTAGCCGGATCGCATCGTAAGCTTTCACATAAGTGACAGGGTTTGATCTGGATGATTTACCAATTGGGTTTTGATCTACGAATTCAATCTGACTTACCATTGAATAATCCCCATCCAGGGAATCAAACTTTCCAGTCGTCCCACCAGCAATTCCCAGTATTTTCCCTATTGATGGATAAAGTATTTTTCTTATCAAAGTAGATTTACCAGACCCACTTACCCCTGTGATTACAGTTAGGGTATTTAAAGGGATTTCTACATCTATACTTTTAAGATTGTTTTCCCTAGCACCTTTTAGTAAGATGGATCTGCTCCATTTCCTTCGATTTTTCGGAATGGGAATTTGATCAACACCCATTAAATATTTACCAGTAAAAGTTGAGGTGAATTTTTCATTAGTCTCTTCAACACCTCCCTGAAAAACCAACTCCCCGCCATTCCTCCCAGCCCTGGGGCCAATATCAATTATTTGGTCAGCGGCCCGCATTATTTCCTCTTCATGTTCCACTACAATTACCGAGTTCTTTAAATCCCTTAAAGATAGAAGCACTTCAATTAGCCTATTAGTGTCCCTGGGGTGTAATCCAATACTAGGTTCGTCTAAAATATACATCGACCCTACTAAAGCACTACCCAATGATGTAGCCAATTTTATCCGCTGGTATTCACCACCTGACAAGGTAGATGTCAGACGATTTAAGGTCAGATAACCCAGGCCTACTTTCAGTAAATAACCAAGTCGGTTGGTGATTTCCATTATGATCCTGTTGGAAATTTGGGTCTCATGGGGAGATAATTTCAACTCGGAAAAGAAAGTATTTACTTTATCAATAGGCTTCAGGACCAATTCTGCAATCGATTTATTAGCTATCTTAACATAAGAAGCATCTTTCCGTAACCTTGTTCCTATACAATCGGGGCAGGTAGTCCTTCCCCTATATCGGGACAGCATTACACGGTATTGAATTTTATGTGTTTTAGATTCGATAAACTTAAAAAATGCTTTGATGCCTTTAAAGTACTTATTGCCATTCCAGATGAGATCTCTTTGATCCTGTTCCAAATCCCTGATAGGCCGATGGATTGGGAAATTAAATTCATTTGCACTTGCCACCAGGGGCTGCAGCCATTTTTTCATGCTTTCACTTCTCCAGGGGGCAACTGCTCCGTTATAAATAGAGAGACTTTTATCGGGGATCACAAGATCTTCGTCTATTCCCAATATCTTCCCAAATCCTTCACAATTGCGGCAAGCTCCATAAGGGTTATTAAAGCTGAAGAAATTAACTTCTGGCATTACAAACTGCATTCCGTCCAGTTCAAATCTGTCAGAAAATTTTTCCTTTACCCCATCTCCCATAACAATTGTACATTCACCTTGCCCCTCGTAGAAAGCTGTTTGCACCGAATCTGCCACTCTGAATCTTTCATCTTCTTGGTCTGAAATAACCCCTCGGTCAATTAGGATTTCCGCGTATTCAATATTTGATGGATTTTCCACTAACAAATCTTCAATGAAAAATAGTTGCCCATCTACCAATACTCTTGTGTACCCTTTGCTCATCAGAACATTCAGTTCCTTCACTATGTCCCTGCCGTCACTGATCGTCAGTGGACAGGTTACTTGGTACTTTGCACCTTCGTCCTTTGACATAATAAAATCAACTACATCACTTACAGTTTGGCTTTTCACTTTTTTGCCGCTTATCGGCGAATAAGTGATCCCTATCCTGGCATACAGTAGTTTAAGATAATCGTATATTTCGGTGGTTGTACCCACGGTTGACCGGGGGTTTCTGGTGTTGACCTTTTGTTCAATGGCAATGGCTGGAGACACCCCTTTTATGTAGTCTACCTCTGGTTTCTCCATTCTTCCAAGAAATTGCCTGACATAAGAGCTTAGGCTTTCAACATACATACGTTGACCCTCCGCGAACAGGGTATCAAAAGCCAGCGATGATTTACCTGACCCGGACAGCCCTGTTATCACAACTAATTGATTTCTGGGAATGGCAACATTTAAATTTTTTAAATTGTTTACCCTGGCTCCTTTGATAATAATGAATTCTTTAGGGTCCAACTCGTCAAACTCATCCACTGCAACTTGTCGGCTTTTTTTAGTCATCGGGTTAAAGATAGTTCACTTAGCAATAATTTTTTGATTTTTGGCAGCAACAATATTTCACACATA
>CBDVAV010000263.1:0-6827 GCA_965372055.1 uncultured bacterium
AATTGAAGGAATTAAGACAAATGTTGGATAAAGTTGGGTTATACAAGCCATTTTCCATCCAGGATTAAATCGATGCATTTGAGCCAGAACTTATTGTAGTGCTTCCAAAACACAAAATTACAAGCCCAATGTGGGGCAGGGTCTGAAGTATAGGCCAGGACCTTACCATTCCCAATATTTCGTAAGGCCAATAAAGGGTCACCTGTTTTTTTTATCTTCATCAAAATTTCCCCTTCAGGTATCTCCAGTGTTTGGTTATATCCCATGATCGGAGGGAAAGATTCCAATTCCAAATCCTTAAAAATAGTTTTCCCCCTCCCATTCGCAATAGGATAAAACCCTTCTGTACTTTCAATCAAGTCTTCATAATCCAGGCATTCAATGGGCATAGCATTTTTTAGGAGGGTTCGTCCCCATCCGCCTTTCCCAGCTTCCCCGGTGAAGGAATACCATCCACCCAACAACATTAATCCCTTCCCTTTTTCCACGGCTTCAATAGTTAATCGAATTCTGTCAGGAAATGTGAGGACACTCTTTCCGAATTTCTGCCTGTCAAAAAAATCAGGGGATAGTTGAAATAATTTTGCTTCAAAATCGCTGAAGATCAGTATATCGTATTCCTCAATTATCTTTTCATACTCCCCCGGAGCCAGTTTATAGAACTCCCACGACGGAACTGAGCATACCTCATGCTTGCCGTCAGATTCAAGTGCCTCTTTCAACCATTTACCATAATTGAAAATATCCAACCCCTTCGGAGCATGTTGAAAAGGACTCTCCGCGAATACTGGCCCAGTCAATACTGCCCAATCACCCACATAATAGATCTTGGCCATTTGAAAGTGATTTTAGTATTTATTAATTATTTAATTAATTTGATATTCAATTACTATAAATTTTTAATCAGAAAAAAGCCCAGGGAAAAAGTCATTCTTAATGAAAAGGTATATCGTCTTCACTGCTATTGTTTTTATTGCATCAATAATCCAGGTAAATTCTCAAAAACTTGCAGAAATCAGCTGGACGAAATCAGGGGAAATAACTTCATTTATTGAAGATAAAGGAGATGGATTCAAATCAAAGAAAAATATTCCCCTTATCACCTTCAATCTAAACAATAAAAATGTTAGTCTTGAACAAGCCAAATGGGAATCTGAATTCTGGACTTTAAACCAGTTAACAATTAAGCTTGAAGAACTAAGCTTTGATCCCGGATGGAAAGGGAAAATAACTTTTCAAAATAATTCCCAAGACACTATTGTTATTGACAATGTTGTTTTTTTCGGTGAGTCACCAGACAGGTATCACATTAAAGGTTATGGAGATCATTGGCTTTCCCGTACCCGGTTATTTCGACCAAATGAATCTTCTGTACCAGTAATATTACCAGACAACGCATGGGAATTGGGTTATAGTGATGTTCCATTGGACAATTCTGAAATTTCTGTTTGCGGATTGGCAAGACGGGTAAGTTGGGAAAATGCCAGGAGGCGAAGGTTTGAAACCTATCTCTATCCCCAGGGAAAAGTGACTTATGAAGTATATGCTGATTTTTATCAAGGTCAGTGGCAGGAAGGCTTGCGGTTGATGTTCCAGAAGAGATATTTATATGATCTGGAGTCATTTGATAATACAATGTATGAAAGGGAAGATTTGAAATGGATCCGGAATAAATATATTATCCATTTGATGATGGCCTGGGACCATCACTTTTATGATAGTGAAAATAGCGTGTACACCCTTCCTGATTTTCTGAAAAGAGGTAAGCAATGGTATGGAGGTGATGATATAATTGGGATTTGGCCTACTTGGCCTACCTTAGGCTTGGATCAGAGAAATCAGTGGGACTTGTTCCGGGACCTGCCCGGTGGCCTGGCCAAACTCAAAGAATTAGTAGAAAGTACCAGGGATTCTGGGACAAAGTTCTTCCTGAGTTATAATCCATGGGATGAAAGTACACGCTACGAGGATCACTTGGAAGGCATGGCTGACCTCATAAGAGAAACCAATGCCGATGGAGTAGTACTTGACACCAGGGGCAAATCCAGTAAGGCATTGCAACAGGCAGCCGATAATGTGAAACCGGGAGTTGTGATGTACAGTGAAGGTATGGCTATTCCCAAAGATATGCCTGGAATTGTTGCTGGTAGGGTACATAATGCTTTATACTATCCCCCATTGCTTAACCTGAATAAATTCATCAAACCGGAATTTGCAATTTTTCGGGTGGCTGAATTAACCCATGAAAGGATAAGAAGAGAGTACTCACTTTGTTTGTTTAATGGCTATGGGGTGGAGATAAATATGTTTCGTCCGGGTCAACCTGATTGGATAGATGAAGATTACCGGTACCTTGGCCAAATTGCCAGGGTACTAAGGGAAAACAGCAATAACTTTTTAAATAAGGAATATACTCCTTTAGTAAAAAGTTTGAAGGACAGTGTTTATATCAATTACTGGCCATCTGATGAAAAACCTGTTTATACACTGTTCAGCTTGGTCCCAGAAGGAATAGAAGGGGCATTGTTGGAACTTGAACCAAAAGATAATGTACATATTGTGGATTTATGGAACCATGAGGAGATAAATCCCAGACTTGTTGGGGGAAAATGGCAAATCCCAGTTACCATTGATGCATTTCATAAGTCATGGCTGGGAACCAACAACGAAGGCGCTGTCGGTGCTATCGCAGTCTTCCAAAATCATATTAAAGTAAAATTTTCTGGTAATGAATTACATATTGAAGCAAAATCCGGAAATCAACTAAAGATATGGGCGGAAAAGCCAGGCTATGATAAAACACCATTGAAGTTAGATGTGGGCATCCATACTATAAGTTTGATGGAACACTTTGGTCGATTTGAAGGGAAATTCATTGTCCAACTCTTTAATGGCAGCGAACTTATTGATGAAAAAGTCGTCTATATCAAACCCGGAGTACCCAGAATTATCAGTAGAGTAAAGCTTACAAAAACAACTAAAAAAATCCCGAAAGGCATGGTTAAAATCCCAGGAGGGGAATACAGGTTTTTACCTCTTCCCCGCAATGATGAGTTTATTTACTACCCTCCCGTAGATTCTACAACCATACACTCGATTAACTCATTTTACATGGATATATATCCTGTAACCAATAAAGAGTACAAGGATTTTCTGGGTAAGTCAGGTTATCATCCGGCAGATGACCATAACTTCCTGTCGCATTGGGACAATGGAGAGATACCGGTTGGCAAGGGGAATTTCCCTGTGGTCAATATTTCTTATGAAGATGCTACAGCCTATGCAGATTGGGCCGGGAAAAGATTGCCAACTGAAATGGAATGGCAATATGCTGCCCAAGCCGGGGATTATCGAATATGGCCATGGGGAAATAAACCGGATTCTACCCTAACCAATCAAGGTGATGGAATATCATATTCTGTAGGTAAATATCCCCAAGGCAGTAACCCTTATGGGCTGGAAGATCTGATAGGTAATGTTTGGCAATTAACCAACGATGTTTATGAAAGTGGATCCTATAAATTCATGATCCTCAAAGGGGGCAGTTATTATAAGCCTGCTTCAAGCTGGTGGTATGTACAAGGCGGGCCTAAACCACTAAATCACCGGCAAATTTTGCTCAGTGTTTCCCCGGGCTTTGAGCGTAATGTCACTGTTGGATTTCGATGTTTGAAAGATGCAGAATAAATTCAACCACTACCCTCAAAGAAGTTGGTTTGCCACAAGCCAAAAGGCAGAGCCTTTCAGTACAGATTTGCTCCATTCCTCGTCCCATGTTACAAGTTGCAAGAAACCTGCAACTTTTAACAATTGTATTAAATTAACAACATAGCGGCCGTGCTTGCAGAATGAAAGATTAATCTTTCAGCAGTTAAAAAGGACGGAGATTTTATAGTTTGATTAAAACCACTAAATTGATTGATAATATTAACCAAATAAAATATTATTCATTATGCCCCGTATAAAAAATTATAATTTAATCCTGCTATTAGGAATACTTTTCATGATAATTTCGTGCTCTGACAATAAGGAGACAACATCTGAAACATCCGACCTGGAATTGGTAAGTAAAAACAGTATCATGAAAAGTTATTTTGGCACAACAAACGAAGGGGTTGAAGCAGATTTATATACACTGACCAACAGCAACGGTGCTGAAGTGAAAATAACCAATTATGGCGGGATTGTAACCTCATTCAAAGTTCCCGACAAAGAAGGTAAATTTGAAGACGTTGTCCTCGGTTATGACTCACTTTCAGGCTATTTGGAAGCAACTCCTTATTTTGGTGCTATTATTGGAAGGTATGGGAATCGTATTGCTCAAGCTAAGTTTACTTTAGATGGGCAAGAGTATTCTTTAGCTCAAAATAATGGTGAAAATACACTGCATGGAGGTCTGATAGGATTTGATAAAGTTGTTTGGGAAGTGGAGGAAATTCAAACAAATGAGGATGTTGGCCTTAGATTGAAGTATCTGAGTAGGGACATGGAAGAAGGATACCCCGGTAACCTGGAAGTTGAAGTTATTTACACTTTAGACAATGAAAACGCTTTCAAAATTGATTACAAAGCTACTACTGATAAGAAAACGGTGATAAACCTAACCCATCACTCTTACTTCAATCTTAAAGGAAAGATTGATAGTAATATATTAGGCCATCAAATTACTATCAATGCCAGTCGGTTTATTCCCGTGGATGGCAACCTGATTCCCACGGGTGAATTAATGGATGTGGCCAATACCCCTTTTGATTTCATCCAGCCAAAAGCTATTGGTGAAAGAATAGATGAGGATAATGAGCAATTGAAATTAGGTATAGGCTATGATCATTGCTGGGTAATTGACAGGGAAAATGACGATTTGATTTTAGTGGCTTCCGCAATGGAACCAGCCAGTGGACGTGTAATGGAAGTTTACAGTACTGAGCCAGGGATTCAGCTTTACACGGGAAATTTTCTAGATGGCACCATCACCGGAAAAGATGGAGCAGTATATGAACATCGATTTGGCTTCTGCCTTGAAACCCAACATTATCCGGATTCACCTAATAAACCGGAATTTCCAAGTACAGTACTTGAGCCTGGGGATACTTATGAAACCAGCACGGTTTATAAGTTTCTGGTTGAGAAATCAGAATAGTTTCACCGAAAATCACCAGATGCTATCCTGTAGGTTCATATGTCTACTTTGTATAATTAATTTTTTGTTTTTCGAATAATTTCGTAATATACTTATGGGTAAAGGCCGTCTTTAATATCCTATTTCAATGAAAATAATAAAGACTATATCCTTTGTTTTACTCAGTTGGTCTTTATGCTGGGGGCAATCAAATCTGGTTGGTGGCAGATGTGAAGGGTGTGAAGCCATTCATGAATATGGTGACAAAAAACTTACCTGGACTGATACTCTACCAGACTTTAATATGCCTGGGCCAAAAATGGTGATCTTTGGAAAAGTCTTTAAAAAAGATGGTAAAACACCTGCCCCGGATGTCATCCTATACATTTACCATACTGACCAATCCGGTGTTTATGCTAAGAAAGGTGATGAGACCGGATGGGCTAAAAGACATGGTTATATCAGGGGATGGATCAAATCCAACCAAAAAGGGGAATATCGATTTTATACAAACAGACCAGCGGCCTATCCAAATAGATCAGGGCCCGAACATATTCATATTACAGTGAAAGAACCCAAAATAAATGAGTATTGGATTGACTCTTATAATTTCAATGATGATCCATTATTGACTGATGATAAGAGGCTAGGGAAGCAACAAAGAGGAGGGTCTGGAATCATAGAATTGAGAACTAATACACAAGGTTTATTAGAGTGTAAACGCAATATCATACTTGGGTTAAATGTTCCAAACTACCCATAATGTTTTTCTCTATCCCCATATTATTGCTGATTTCAGTTTCTTGTATCACCGAATATGGCTCTGTTGAGCTTGACTCCACATCTGTATTTAAAGAAATAAGGCTCACAATAGATACTTCCAAATCGATAATTAAATGGAGAGGGACAAAAATGATGAGAACGGGGAAGCATGAAGGGATTATTAAAATATCTAAAGGGGAAATCATATTAATAAATAGCCAGATAACTGGAGGTTATTTCGAGATAGATATGAATTCAATAGAAATTACAGACATGCCCAAGCATGAAACTATTCCCCGCAGGAGATTGATGAATGATTTTTTCAGAGATGACTTCTTTGATATCAAAAAATATCCGATCTCACTTTTTGAAATAAGCAGTTCCAAATATTCTAAGGATATGGAATATTTGGTTTCGGGGAATCTGATGATGAAAGGTGTATCAAAAGCAATTACATTTTTAGCAACATTCACCACCTTATCAGAAAACAAAATTGAAGCTAAAGCAGAAGTTACCCTGGACAGACAGGAATGGGGAATAACATTTAATGCACTGGAAAACGCAATCGTTGATGATGACTTTTACTTGTGGATTGATATTGTTGCCCAACCGATGCTGAAATGAATCAACTTAACTGCAAAGGGATATTTGTGGGTAACCAAATTCTGTAAGTAGATGCCGTCACCCTGAACTCGTTTCTCCGAAGGAGTCCTTTGGACAGGGTCTTACACATCTCATCTATATTCGAGGATGCTGAAATGAATTCAGCATGACGCATAGAGCAAACTGTTTTGCAAAACCAATCTGAGAAACCTGTCAGTTGGGAGCGTCACCCTGAACTCGTTTCTCCGAAGGAGTCCTTTGGACAGAGTCTTATGCATTTCAACTATGTTCGAGGATGCTGAAATGAATTCAGCATGACGCATAGAGCAAACTGTTTTGCAAA
>CBDVAV010000264.1:0-6823 GCA_965372055.1 uncultured bacterium
GGTATTTGTCTAACATATTTCCCCTTGACATCAGAAACGAACAGTTCGCCTCTTGAAACAAAAGCAAACTTTTTATGATCAGGGGAAACATCAAAGGCAGTGATTTTCCCGGAAACATTAAAGTCCTGGGCATGGTGCAAGGTAAAATTAACCGGGGCATTGATTTCGATTTGATGGCTTTCCCCGGATTTGGTGTCGTATAAATGCAGGGTGTAGTCTTTTTCAAACACCACTTTCTCTCCATTTGCACTTACCTGAGGCCTGTAGATCGAGGTGCCGAAATCTGTTAATTGTTTCTTTTGTCCAGCCTCAAAAGTGTATAGATTATATTCACCATTTGCCTGATCGGAGACAAAATACATTTTTCCATTTGAATCAACTGTGGGCCAAAAATCTTTCCCATCGTAGGAAGTAAGCTCTTGGTAGGTTTCGCTGGGTTGATCATAAACTTTTATATCAGGATTAAAAGCACCCTTGTAGCGTTTTCTATTGGAGAAAAAATTACTTTCCCACGACTCGTTGAAGTAATATTTGCCACCTGGGTCACGGACCAGATTGTGGACATTATTGTGGTAATGCCCAAAAAGCCTCTCGGGGGTTTTACCTTGAATGTTTATTCGATACGTGGTGTACCGGTTGTAACGATTGGAGGTAAAATAAATCCATTGGCTGTCCCAGGACCATGATTCCACTTGATCGGCAGCATCATGGAAAGTCAGTTGCTGGATGGGGCCGCCCTTCAGGGGCATCAGGAATACATCCCTCGACCCGTATTGGTTAGAGGAAAATGCCAACCACTGCCCATCTGGGGAGATACTCGGTCTGTCCTCAATACCATCCAGGGCGGTTATCCGGCGTGCCACTCCTCCCTTGGCTTCCACTTCCCATAAATCGCTGGCATAAGAAAATACCACCTTGGCGGCATCTGGTGTAATTGCAGGATGAGAGGTGAAATGGATATCCTGGGCCTCTAAAAGACCTGTAATTAAGCAAAATAGATATATTGTAGTTATTTTTTTCATTTCATTTTTTTTCAAGTGAGGGACTAAATTAACAATTTGCAATTAACAAATAGCAATTAGGTTGAAAAGAGAAGTTATTGTTGGTCTAGCTGCAAAACAAAATCCATAAAAGTCAATCCTTCAAACCCCCAGAGTTTTTCATCATCAAGTGTGATTACCTATCAACCAAATTCATTTTAGTTAAAGGGATTAGTTAATCAAAAGGCAACAGGTCTGGGTGCATGTACTTCTTTTTTGCAAGCTCAGATTTGAATATGTCAAGTGAATAATGACTGTCGAGCAACTCCCCAAACTTGTTTTTAAGCCTTGGGAATTGTAAGATGAAATCTTTGAAATATCCTGATTCTGATTTCAATACAAAATGGTAAACTGCTCGAACAGCGGCTATGATTACCGTCTCATTGTATTTATCATTATCACCGTGAAAAGTGGCAAAAGTCCGTATTTGAGAGCAAATATTGTCAATTGCTTTATCAATTCCGTATTTTGTTATGTGAATCCAGGCTAGCCGTAAATGGGCTTCATGGCTAAAAAGTACTGGGTCTAATGAAGCATCTGCGAATTGAATTTCAAAATCAAGATCGCTAAGCTCATAATGTTTTTCCATGTCTTTAATCTCGATAATAAAATATTGCTTATGGATAGAATCCCACCAATGTTGCCAATTGTAAAGTTATTATCCACACATTGCCAAATTTCCCTTGCCCTTGATGTTTAAGAACAAGAACAGGGCAAAGGTATGTATATTCAGGAATCCCCAGACTGGGCGTAGCATACTTTTACACTCCCTTGCAGTTGATTCTTAGGGACAAGCTATTATAAATAACACCCTGCAGACTCTTTTTTATAGATGACTGCCTCTCTTTTATTGCCCGTTGGACCATATTAATTACCTCGCCTACCTTATATACAACTGCGGTTATCATTTATACAACTGCGGTTGTCACTTATACAACCCAGGTTATGAATTATACAACCTGAGTTATCTTTTATACGACTGCGGTTGTCTTTTATATAACCGAGGTTATCTTTTATATGACAGCGGTTATTATTTATACAACTCGGGTTGTCTTTTATACGACAGCGGTTATCAATTCTATGACTGCGGTTATCTTTTATATAACCGAGGTTATCTTTTATACGACTGCGGTTATTATTTATACAACTCGGGTTGTCTTTTATACGACTGCGGTTAACATATATACAAGCTGGGTTATCTTTTATACAACCCGGGTTATCTTTTATACAACATGCGTTTACATAAAGACAACTTGCGTTTACATGATGACAGCATTGGTTAACTATGAATATAGACAGGTGCTAAATGAACCCCATGGTTATTGCAAAATACCAGACAACTGGGATTCAATGGTACTTTGTAGGGATTGGGAATATCAATGATAGGGAAAAGGACCCCGCAACTGCATTTTACTAGTTCAGGGATGTAGTTCCAGGAATCACTGATGGAGGGTAAGAGCTTTATAGATATTTAGGGGGATATGTGCATCCCCCGACAGGCTCATTAACCCTCTCATTTTACAAAAAGGCAGGTGGTCGATACTTTATGCTTGGTTGATTATATAAAATGATTGGAAGTCTATACTTTTTGCTTCGTCAATTATATAAAAAGGTACGGTGGCTTTACTTTTTGCTCCGTCATTTATATAATAAGGTAGGACGTCGAGGCTTTTTGCCCCGTCATTTATATAAAAAGATGCGATGGCTTTACTTTTTGCTTCGTCATTTATATAAATAGGTATCGTTGGGTCTACATACTTTTTCCACTTGGTTCCAAATCCCGCTCCCCCTTTAGCTTGGCTAGAAGACTTGAAAAACCAGAGGGATTCAAAATCACGACCAGATGTTTAGATTATTAGCCAGTAACAAAAAAAGTTTACTACAAAAAAACATGGTTGTAGAGTGAGTATTGGTTACTTCTATCGTATTTACCGCAGTTTTGGTAGGTATTTATTTCGACTCCAGAAAATAGTGATCAAAAAAATTTGTTGCTTTACTTTCCAAGCCATAATTATCAAAATGAAAAATGCTTGGAGATACTATAAATTTTGCCATACGATCACCGTAAAAACAGTTGGTTATGACGTCATTAATTAAGTTCTACCTAAACTCCTTAACACTAAAGATTACTTTTATTGTCCTCTGCGTCTATCTGTTCACTGGATGCAAAACAAAATATGATTACTCAAGGATGGTAATAGAACTAGTAGATATTAATGGTACAGAAAAGAGTCAATTAAAAGTGTTGGAGAGCGGCCAATCCTTGTCGATTGGCATTAAAGATCTCTCTCCTGGGGCTCCTGTTCAGATATACCTGAATGACGATCTTGGCAAAGAATGGTCTTATGCACGTCTGTTTGCAAATGCTAAAGGAGTAATCGAACCTGCATTGTTCTGGTATCATACAGGGGTGATAGGAACTACATCACGAAAAATAGATTTTAAGCCCGATCCGGCGTTTGTAACTTTTGAGGAAGCGGAGGAGTATTTCTTGGCGCACCCGTTGAATTTAACTGTTAAAGACCTTGAAGGAAAGGTTTTGCAGGAAATAGATATTCCGTTTAAGCCAAGCGTCTCGCCCATAGTATATCCTTCCAATGGGAAAGGTGTTTTGGTAAATGCTTTTGATCAAACCCAGGAGGATATTTATGCTACAGGCAAGAACTTTCCCGCCGGGTCAACAATCAATATTTACGCTGTAACCAATCAATACGTGTGGAACGTAAGAGATCCACTACTGGACATTTCAGGAGAAAACGGTCAAGAGGAGATCGAAACCATACAATTGGACACTGGGCAAACTGATTTTACAGTAAAAATTTGGGACCACAATTATGGAAGGCCTGGCAGCTACGATATTGTGGTGCGTATCAACAGAACAATTGATGAAGCTATACTTCACGAAGATGACATTCTTTCCTATGGTGAAGATACTGGCATGATCTATTATATGATTATCAACGGTAATATTGTCATCGAAACCGCTGGGCGGATGCGTTCAGCACCGGCTAAATATGAATTCTCAGATGCATTTGAGAAACTGGAAAATGTTTATGGTGCGGTTGACCCCACCGATGTACCAGCTGTGCATTCTGGAGGTAACTATGCTGCTTATTATGTGGTAGACCATGAGCAGGATTCCTATTGGGATGGCATTAGTCCCACGCTTGCCGATGTTTCCGGGGGCATTGAAATTCAAAGGGTTAAATATTGGTGTATCAATGCTTCACGAAGGCTAATTTGGCCCAATGCGACTCAACCCGAACCAATGAAGGCTTACGATGTAATAGTGGATTTTGGATCTGTTCCGGCAATGGACGCTGCTTCCTTTGCTCAGGACGATATCTACAATAAAGGAACTGATTTTATTGATGGATATGGAGCGGATGCCGGATTCTGGGTGTATGAAGATCCTTCTACTACTGGTCCTTATCCAGTAGGTACAGCAGAATTTAACGACCCAAGTGGCATTTCTGGAATTACTGATCCTGCGGGGATAACCGGGCCAACCTATGACATCACAGAGGCTTGGGCAAGAATTATGTATCCTGCCTCCACAGCAGGTACCGAAACACCTGTCAGTACTGCATTAAGTAACTATCCTGTAGCGCTTTTTCTCCATGGACGACATTGGGATTGTGATTATGACGGCTCCGGACCTTTGCAGGCAGGAGGTTATACCTACCCTTGGAATACCCCATGTGATCCGGCAAACTATATTCCCAGTCATGAAGGATATAATTATATCATGGAACGTCTGGCCAGCCAGGGTATAATTTCCATTTCAATCAGTGCCAGACAAATACAACATGATAATGGCAGTTGGAATTATAATGTGCGTGGTCGTCTGATCTTAAAATTCCTGGACATATTGAAAGACTGGAACGATAATGGCACTGACCCTTATACAGGAATGTTTAGTGGAAAATTAGACATGTCAAAAATTGCCCTTTCAGGACATAGCAGGGGTGGGGAAGGGGTGGTAGCAGCCCAGGAATTAAACAAAACCTGGTCCACACCGCATTCGATAGTGGCAGTAAATGCAATTGCTCCAACTGATCAAAACAGCTTTATGTATTTAATGACCGATGCACCATATTATTTATTAGTAGGCGCACGGGACGGGGATGTTTCCAACATGCAAGGATTCCGCACTTACGATTGGGCATATCCAAACAATGCCGCGGTTAAATATCCCAAAGAGGTTGCTTTCGTATATGGTGCTAACCATAATTACTTCAATACCATTTGGACAGATGCCGCCGCATTGGGAAGCCCAAACCCGTGGGCTGGATCCAGGGATGATGCATCCTCATTGACTGTTGATGAGATGACGGCTGCTGATCAGCGGCAAGTGGCACTCACAACCATTTGCGCTTTCTTCAGGCAACATTTGCAAGGAATTGAGCCCTTCCGTGAAATCTTCACTGGGAGGGTTAAGCCGGCAGCCATGCCCAATGATTTTGTCTATTGGACCTATCAAGATGATGAGCGAAAAGCTGTAGATGATTTTGAGCAGATACCTCTCAATCCTAATGAAAACACATTGATAGGCACAGTTACTGCGCCCGGATTCACTGTTTTTGAGGAAAGGTTGTTGAACAGTGGCTCGTCAAATTACCCAGGGGTATTTCCTACTGATTACAGTTTCTACGATGATGCTTTGGGACTGAAACTAGCGTGGACAGCTCCGCAGACTTATGTTACGAACATTCCGCCTGCACACCGCGATGTTAGTGCGTATACCCATTTAACATTTCGGGCGGCAAAAAAAGTAACTGGTATTGCTACCAGCGGCCCTGACGTCAATCTATTCGTAAATATTGAAGATGGTGCTGGCAACACGGCGATGTGGGATTTGCGTTCGGATCAATTTGATCCCATCCCACATCCTTATGAGCGTTCTTCCCCTTCAAATCAGGCGTTGTTAACTGGTGTACGAATTCCATTGCGCAATTTCACAATGAATAATTCCGGTGTGGATTTGACTGATATTGTTAAGGTAACCATCCGAACGGAGGGGTCAGGGGAGATTGGATTGGACGATATAGAATTTGGAAACTAATCCTTTAAGTAAAGGGGATTAAACGAAAATATTGTGTTATTTTAGAATGAATCATCATGTATAAAATAGATAGAATTGAAACTTCAGTGAGAACATTCACTCTGCAACTGTTGGTTACAGCAATCTTTATTATCCTAAGTATTACAGGAAGTAATTCACAACAAAACTCACCTTTGCGCAGTCTTAAAATCGACAGTGTCTCTACTGAGATTGTGAAATTCGATACTGCTATTACCAGGGGGCCGGGGAAAAGGGCTATAACGTACCAGGAAGCTTTGGTGCTTAGCTTGATTGTAGATAAAGAAGAATATGATAACTTACCACCGAGCATAGAGCCATTTCTTTATATCGGGCAGTATGAATACCGGATATTTAATGTTAATCCATCAAAAACACGGGATAATCTGGTGCTGACATTCCATATCTTGGACTGGGATAAATTGAAGGATAACAGTACCATAATTTTAACCATTGACCATGGCGGGCCAATTCGGGATGTCAAGAAGTTCCTGGATGAAAATCCACCGAGGTTTCTACGCCGGATGGTGATTGATAAAAGGGAATGAAATGTAACCTACAATGGCACATTCTTACGAGAAAGTCAATATAAATATTCTAATAATTGGCAATTGTTCTTTCAATTTATCATCTTTTAGGTCCATTGGGCAAGGATACTAGTCTGCAAGTTCTAAATTCAGTTTCAGGTTATGTAACGATG
>CBDVAV010000265.1:0-6819 GCA_965372055.1 uncultured bacterium
GGCTTTGAATAATTTTAATAGTCTGCAATAGTTTCCCCAATCCTTCAAGGGCAAAATATTCACATTGTACCGGGATGATCACCGAATCGGCAGCAGTGAGTGCATTTATGGTAATTAAACCAAGGGAAGGGGAACAATCAATAATGATATAATCGTAGGATTTCTTAATGTTTATTAAGGCACCTCTCATTTTTTCTTCCCTGTTGTCCAGGTTCACCATTTCAACTTCTGCACCAACAAGGTTAATATGGGAGGGCAGTAAATGCAAATAATTGATTTCGGTATCCACAATGGCATCTTTTGCTGATTCCCCGTCTACCATACACTCGTAGATGCTATTTCCGACTTGCTTAGGGTCTAGCCCTATGCCTGAGGTTGAATTTGCCTGCGGATCTGCATCTACTATCAGGGTTTTGTATTCCAGGGCCGCCAAGCTTGCCGCCAAGTTGATTGCTGTGGTGGTTTTACCTACACCCCCTTTTTGGTTCGCGATTGCAATAATTTCACCCATTAATTCATTTATTAATTAAATATTAAAAGTTTGCCCTATCACTGGAAGGGTGAGGTCAATCCCCGCAGCTGAAGCTTTATTTAATGCAGTTTGATGATCAATTTCAATATGGGGAAAAGTGTCGTAATGCATCCCGACCACCTGATCAGTACCCACGTAACTTGCTGTGATCAAGGCATCATCTATTCCCATGGTAAAATTATCCCCAATAGGTAGGAATGCAAAACTTAACTCAAATTCTTCACTGATTTGTTTCATGTCCTGATGGAGAGCGGTGTCCCCGGCATAATAAAAAGACTGCCCGGTATAGTTTATTACAAAACCTACTGGATTACCTCCATAGCTTCCATCAGGCATACTGCTGGAATGTACTGCATTTACTACCTTAACACTACCAAATTCAAATTTCTTATTCCCACCTTGGTTCATGGGATGTGCATTTTCAATACCTTTATTTTGAAACCAGGTTACTACTTCGAAATTTGCAATTAACATGGCGTTTGATTGTTTAAGAATTGCTTCGGCATCAGCTAAGTGATCACCATGACCATGGGTAACCAATACGAAATCAGGATTTAATTCATCTATGGATATTCCGCTTACCAGGGGATTAGGGGTAATGAATGGATCAAACAGTATTTTGATTTCATCCACCGTAACCAGGAAACAAGAATGCCCATAATATTTGATTTCCATGATAATTTTGTGGTAAAAATAATGCCTACAAATATAGAAGATTAATTTAATTTCCGACCTTATGACCAGCCTTATCAAATGGCAATTTTATTTGGTTCTTTTTTTTCTTGATTCCTGACTGGACTTCATTGCCTGTTCCAATTTCAACTGGAATTTCGATTTCTTCTTGCCTTTGTTTTTGAGCCTGTTTTCATCCAGGATCTTTTTGATTTTTTCTTCGTCCACGAATTTTCGGATAAGTGCCTGTTGCCCAAATGAGACGATATTGGATACGAAATAATAGAAGCTCAATGCTGCTGGAAAAGAATTCAGTACAAACATGAATACTACCGGCATCATGTAAGACATGGTTTTCATTGGGCCTTGAACTGTGGTCATCTGATTGTTTGACCAAGTATATAAAATTGTTGATAGGGTCATCAATAGAGTAAACAAGCTTACATGATCACCATACATAGGGATAGTAAATGAAAAATCAATGATCGAATCATAAGTTGAAAGGTCCTCAGCCCACAAGAATCCCTCTTGTCTTAGTTCTATTGAGTTGGGGAAAAAATAAAACATTGCAAAAAGGACGGGCATTTGGAGTACAAGAGGAATACACCCACTCAATGGATTTACTCCTACCTGTTTATATAATTTCATTTGCTCCGCCTGCACTTTTTGCATATCCCCACCCACTTTCTTTTTGATCTCATCAAGTTCAGGTTTAAGCACCTTGGTTTTGGCCATCGACACTTGTGACTTATAGGAGAGGGGCAAGAGAATTATCCGCACCACCAACACCAGGATCACGATGATTATGCCATAATTTGAGATATAATTTTCCAGGAAATTAAAGATGGGGCTGATGAGATATTTATTGATTAAATTTACCGGTGGCCAGCCCAGGTAAATGTTTTCAGAAAATCCTGGAGTTACCTTTTTTAGGATTTGGTAATTGTTTGGGCCTATGTAAAATTTAAAAGACGCTTTTCCATCACGCAGGGATTCGGAAGAAATTACCAGGTTTGCCTGACCCGATTTCTCGATGGTTTCATCCAGGACATCTCCCTGGGTTTTTAAATAACCACTCTTGAAATTTTCTTTGGCAATAATGGAAGCGTTGAAGAAATGTTGTTTCATCGAGATCCATTTGAGAGGCTTGGTTATTTGTTCTTCTTCGAGATCTGTAGACCGCTCCGAAAGATCATCGAACTCATCATCGAGAGTATAATAATTGATGGTGCTTTTCAAACGGCTGGTGGCTATATCCTTTTCAAAAGGTTTCATTTTATTTTGCCATTCAAAAGAGAAATCACCAGCTGAAATAATATTTTGCATTCCAGATAATTCTATATCATATCCGATTTGAAATCCCGAAGCTGCAATTGAATATATTTGTTTGAAAACCTTGCCATCTCCAGATCTTGCCGTAAAAGTTAACCGAGTAGTGTCGTTGGTTTTCTTTTGACTTGATTCGTAATAGAGTCCCTGTAAATTTACCCTTTGGTTGTTTATTATAACGTACAATGCAGTTTTGCTACTATTTTCATCTAGTAATATCAAGGGTTCTTTGTCGTATGTCATGAATTCCTTAAGCAAGACGCGTTTTATTGTTCCTCCTTTGGTGTCAAAAGTGACTTCGAAATCCTGATTTTCAATCTTGATATCTCTGCTTTCTCCAATAGCAGCGTTGGCAAAAGATCCATATTGCTGAGTTAAACTAGACATGGAAACTGAATCACTGCCCTGTACGTATTCAGGTGTTGCTTCAATGGTAGCTGGTGTTTCTTCTACAGGCGGTCTCTGGGCTGTAGGATCTTGTTGATTTTCAATTGTTTGTTCTGGAGGTGGTGGGGATGGAGCAAAAAACTGAAAATATACAATTAACAGCAATGAAATCAATATCAACCCTGTAGCCTGGTTCCTATCCATGTTTAATAATTTCCCTAAGATTAATTTTCAACTAGTTTTTTATTACTTAATGCAGCACTAATAAATTTTACGAATAAAGGATGTGGCGATAATACCGTACTTCTCAATTCAGGATGGTATTGTGTGCCAATAAACCAAGGGTGATCCTTTAGTTCGATGATTTCAACCAACCCCGTTTCTGGATTTATCCCTGAAGCAATCATGCCTTTACTTTCAATCCTTTTGAGGTATTTGTCATTAAATTCATATCTGTGCCGGTGTCTTTCACTGATTTTCAACTTCCCATAGATGCTATGGACTTTTGTTCCTTTAGTAAGATTACAATTATAAGCCCCTAACCGCATGGTACCTCCTTTCGTGGTTATTTTCTTCTGCTCCTCCATTAAATCAATCACTGGATGTTTGGTATCATTCTGGATTTCAGTGGAATCAGCATCTTTCAGTTTAAGAATATTTCTTGAAAATTCGATTACGGCACACTGCATCCCAAGACAAATACCAAAAAATGGGATTTTGTTTTCCCTGGCATATTGGGCAGCATCAATTTTCCCCTGTATTCCGCGGTGACCAAATCCTGGAGCTACCAAGATACCATTTACCTCACTAAATATCTTGCTTACACTCTTTTTATTTATCCTTTCGGAGTGAATCCATTTCACATTTACACGGCACTCGTTTTCCGCTCCTGAATGGACAAAGGCCTCGGCTATTGATTTGTAAGCATCATGTAATTCAACATACTTCCCAACCAGCGCAATGGTTACTTCATTGGTAGGATTTTTAAATCTGCCCAAAAATGCTTTCCATTCCCTGAGGTCGGGTCTATTTTTAGTGGTAATTTTTAATTTAGAAAGCACCCTTTCAGCCAACTTTTCTTTGCTCATCAAAATTGGTACATCATATATCGTTTCCACATCCAGTGCCTCAATTACTGAATTAAGTTGGACGTTACAGAACAAGGCGATTTTTTTTCTTAAATCCAATGGGAGAGGGTATTCAGAACGGCAAACCAAAATATCCGGTTGTATTCCGGCTTCCAGTAATTGTTTAACAGAATGCTGTGTTGGTTTTGTCTTCAGTTCTTTGGCTGCCCGTAAATAGGGGATCAAAGTTAGATGGATGGATAGACAATTATTTGATCCTATTTCCCATTTAACCTGACGAACCGCTTCAATAAAAGGCAAGGATTCAATGTCGCCCACACAGCCTCCAATTTCTGTGATCACTACATCATATTTTCCTGATTCTCCGAGTTTCAGAAAACTGCATTTGATCTCGTCGGTAATGTGTGGCACAACCTGAACGGTTTTTCCCAAATATTTACCTTCTCTCTCTTTGGTGATCACATTATGGTAAATACGACCGGTAGTAACATTGTTGGCTTGGGAAGTTCTCACGTTAAGGAACCTTTCGTAATGCCCCAGGTCGAGGTCTGTCTCAGCCCCATCATCAGTAACATAGCACTCGCCATGTTCATAAGGATTTAAAGTGCCAGGGTCAATATTAATATATGGGTCAAACTTTTGGATGGTTACTGAAAGGCCGCGGGCCTGCAGTAATTTACCCAATGATGCAGATATTATTCCTTTTCCTAGTGAAGATGTAACTCCGCCGGTTACAAAAATATACTTAGTGGATGCCATAAGTGTTGATTAACCTATGGGATACAAAGCTATCACTTTAGATTGAATAAAATAACTGTTATTAAGGGTAAATTCTATCTTGCTTGTTTTACAATAAAATTAGTTTATTCAGGTTACAAAAATATGCCTGGGATAATAAACATATAGCCCATCGCTGTTTTGAGACTGGAAAACTGGTATTTTTAGGCCTTAAACTAAATTAGCTATCCTTTGAGAGCAATTAGAGCCATTTTTTTAGCTATTATTGGGTGTGGGTTTACCCTTGGTTCTGTATCTGCTCAAAACTGCGATCCTGGTGCTGATGGAATAACTCCCGTGGGTGGAGGTCCTCAGCAACTGGCCAATGGTGATGTTTGCTCTAACTCCGCAGTGGTTTCAGCCACAATGAAAATCCTCTATACTAATGTTGATGATGGTGGAAACCCCAATCTTGTTGAATTTTTGATTGATTGGGATGACGGAAGTATGGAAACGCTCACTTTTGCAGGAGGCGATATCACCCAACCGGCATTCCCTCCAAATAGTTATGAAGCTACGGTTACCCACTTCTTCCCCCCCAATGGTGGTTCTGTACAATGCGAATATATCCCCATTACTTTTCTTCAGTTCAATGGGATAGGAACTTGTGCCGGATCTGCAGCTAGCCCTCCAGCATTTGTACGCTGGAATACTGATGATCAACTAACCGGTAATCATCTTCTAGCTGAACAAGCTACTAACGTGGTAACCTTTCAGGTTTGTGCCGGTCAACCTGCAACAGTTCGATTCTCTGACCAGAGTACCTTCAATTGCGTGCCTCCTGCTTACATGAATTTGGTAAATAACAGAACCCGATGGACGCAGTTTATTTATGGGACTAATAATACAATAACCAGTGCTACAGGTGTATTAGTGGATGGCAATTTGGAAGTTTATCCATTCAATGGGGTAGTACAATCTCAAACTACTCCCGTTGATGTACCCTTTGCAGTTTCGCTTGATATTACCGTGCCTACGGATGCCCAGGTGGGGGAAGAATTCGAGATCACTATGAACTCGTGGAATTTCTGTAACCAAAATGGAGTAGATCCACCGATAGTAACTACTGCACGAATATTGATCATTGACTCTCCACCTACGCCTATTGCTCCGGTTGCCGATTTTTGCGTGGGGACAAATCCCATATTAACAGTTGCGGGAACTGGAGGGACATTGACCTGGTATTCCGATCCTGGTTTAGCCCCCGTAGATGTGATATTTGTAGGTGCAACTATTAATGCCGCGACAGACCCTCCTGTTGCAGATCGTTTGAACAATGCAGCCCCTGGCTCCAAAACCTATTACGTAACGGAGACATTGGGAGTTAATAATTGTGAGGGGCCAGCCACAACCGTGGTTTTTACCATGATTGAAAATCCAACTAATGCCAATGCAGGTGCTGACTTTTCTGTTTGTGCAGCCACAGCACAACTATCAGGTAATAACCCCGCCATAGGCGCAGGGCTTTGGATCAGTTCAGGTCCGGGTACCGTTGATAATAATTCTCAATTTGATTCTGGGATCAGTGGTTTAGCAGCAGGTACCACGACAACATTTACGTGGACCATTACCAATGGTGGAATCTGCCAAAGCCTCGATGCTGTAAGTGTAACCCGTGATCAACTGCCTAGTACAGCTAACGCGGGGCCGGACATAAGTCTCTGCGTGGGCACCAATGCATTTATGGATGCAACAATTCCAGCTGTTGGCACAGGTACTTGGGTTATAACTTCACCTGCCGTAACCACGGAAATTATTGTTGATCCAAATGACCCAAAAACTGAAATAACAGGATTAATTGCTGGTACTACTTACGACTTGGATTGGGAGGTTAATAATTTAACCTGTATGCCTCCAGCTATGCTAATTAATAATGACCAACTTCAAATACTCAACTTTCTTGATCCTCCAGCGGACGCTGGGCTTGATATAGATCAATGTACTGCAAGTATCATACTTGACGCTACCACACCCCCGGTCGGTACCGGTCTTTGGGTGATTACTGCAGGATTTACGGGCGTGGAAACCTTTGTG
>CBDVAV010000266.1:0-6818 GCA_965372055.1 uncultured bacterium
CCTCAGTGCTACTTTGAAGTAATTATTTAGCATAATTCTGTTTTCAGTTTTCAGTTGATGTTATTTCTAATTGTTAATTGTTAATTATTACTCATTTCACTCATATCTCAGGGAATCCACGGGGTTTGCAAACGTTGCTTTCGTAATTTGCCACCCTGCCGTTATTATTGTAATCATTAAAACTATCGATAATGGGATAATTGCAAACCACCAACCCATCTCGATTCGGAACACGTAGTTATTTAGCCAATTTTCAAATCCAAAATATGATAAGGGGATGGCTATCATAGAGGCAATCAATACCAAAACCATAAAGTCCTTTATCAATAGGTAAAGAATCGATACCGTTGAAGCCCCTAACACTTTCCTGACCCCTATTTCTTTAGTTCTTTGACTGGTTATAAAAGCAGATAGCCCATATAATCCCAAACAAGCTATTATAATTGCAAGGCTGGCAAATAGGCCAAAAACCTGTCCAAACTGCTGGTCAGCTTTATATTGTTGTTCAAAAAAATCATCCAAGAAAAAGTATTCAAAAGGTCTTCCGGGAAAACTCAACTTCCATTTTGATTCGACACTGGCAATTGATTCCTGCAGGTTTTTCGTATTAAGTTTTATCGAATAAAAAGAAGATGCATCTGGCACATACCTGAATACAATAGGGTCATATTGATTGTTTAATGACCTTTGGTGAAAATCATCCAAAATACCAATCACTTTATATTCCCTGCCACTATCCAATATTGTTTCACCAATTCCACTTTCCGGTTCATTGAACCCCAATAGCTTAGCAGCTGATTTTGTCAAAACAACATTATCGGCTTCTCCGAATCTATGACGGTCAAAATTTCTTCCCGCGATAATTCTCAGGGCAAATGCTTCTTTAAAATCATCCTGTACCCCGATAAAAGGCATGGAATGTAATGCTTCAGGCTTATTTTTTAATCTCACACTATTATTTATCCAGCCAATCTCTTTACCTGGTACCATAGTAGAATTGGTAACATGCTGAACCTCGGTCAAGTTTTTTACTTTCAATTTAAAGTTTTCCAGCCTCTGATGGTAGGTTGAATCTTGTGCCCCTGGCCCCCGGATAACCAATGTTTCATTGATATTTATTCCAAGATCATGATTGCGCATAAATGTTAATTGCTTGTAGACTGTGTATGTTCCGGCAATCAGGAAAACAGAGATAGAAAACTGAGCAATTACCAGGCTTTTTCTAAGGTTAATCCCTTTGATCCTTTTTATTGATTTTGATTTTAATACCTGTGCAGGCGTAAACGATGATAAAATAATTGCCGGATATAATCCTGAACAAATAGCTCCAATTATAACGGTTACTAAAATTGCAGTAATTGAAAAAGGGTTTGTCCAAAAGTCCGTTTTAAGATCCTTCCCAATAAAATCCTCAAACCAGGGCATTGATAGTTGGACTATGGTTACAGCAATGACCAGCCCAATTAAATTAAATAAAATGGATTCCAATAAATATTGGGCCATCAGTTCAAATTTCTTTGCACCAGATACTTTCCTAATGCCCACTTCCCGTGCCCGTTCCAGTGATTTTGCCGTGGATAGGTTTGTATAATTTACCCAGGCTATGATTACAATGAAGATAGCAATTGTCATCAGAAAATAAACCGTCCTGGCGTTACTGTTCTCTTCTGCTTCAAACCTTAAGTTTGATTTCAAGTGTATGTCAGTTATTGGCTGGAGTTTTAAATCAACGCCGATTCCCTTAGCAATTCTATCAGCATAATATTTGTCGATAAAGGGTTTAAACTTTTTTTCAAGCTCGATAGGATTTGAACCTGGTGACAATTTTAAATAGGTGGGAAAAGCATTCCATCCCCATGAGTTTTCTGACTGACCATCGGTATATATTGATAATGTTTTAAACGAGACCAGGATATTAAACTTGAGGTGGGTGTTTTGAGGGATATTTGGAAGCACTCCGGTAACTAAAAAATCATCAGATTCCCAGGCATTGCTATAATTGAGGTATTTTCCTAATGGGTTTGCCTCGCCAAAGTATTTTCTAGCAATAGATTGTGTAATAACTATCCTATGAGGTTCTGCCAAAGCAGTTGAAGCATCTCCCTCTATGAGATCGTATGAAAATAAATTGAGAAATGAGCTGTCTGCAAAATACAAACACTCTTCCCGGAATATTTTATCCCCAAGGGAAATAATGTTATTCAAATGTTTGGTTCCCCATAGTTTAGTAAAGTCTTCCACTTCAGCGAATTCCTCTTTTAGAGTAGGGCCAACCGCGGCGGTTACCCCGGCACTTTTGTCATGGCGATCTGGATAAATCCTGTCCAACCTAACTCTGTATATATCATCACTGTTTTTATGGAATTTATCATAAGAGGTCTCAAACAAAACATATTGGAGGATCAACAGGCAAGCTGCCATTCCCAGGGAAAGACCCATTATATTAATTATCGAGAATACTTTGTTCTTCAATAGATTCCTGAATGCTATTTTGAAGTAATTATTTATCATGATTTAGTTTATGGTTGATCGTTTCTCGTTGACCGTCTGTTTATTGCTACTTGTTACTTGATTTATTCATTAAGTTCTCTTCTAGTCAATTTACGTGCCACTGAACATATTATATTGATATTCAGCTATTTACATTTATATTGGCTAATTATTGTTTAATTTTTTGTGTCATAATGATACGATTAGTTGTATCATTATGACACAATCCATACCTTACAATTATAATTTGAGAAATGAAAAATAACGATGGCAAAATACTTATAGTGGATGATGATTTGGATGTATTATATACAGCCAGGATGATCCTCAAAGAGTACTACGGATTGGTAAAGACTGAGAGTACACCTGATAATATCGAGGCTGAAATAATTAAAAACGAATACGATGTAATTCTATTGGATATGAACTTTGCTTATGGGGCTACCAATGGAAAAGAAGGCATTGAGTTATTAAAAAAGATTATAAAAATAAAGCCTGATGCCAAGGTTGTCATGAATACAGCTTATGGAGAAATTAATATAGCTGTAAATGCCATGAAAGATGGCGCAACTGATTTCCTGGTAAAACCCTGGGAAAAAGAGAAACTAATATCAACTGTTAAAACTGTTTATCAGCTATCACGATCAGAAAAAGAGGTCAACAACTTAAAAACCAAGCAAAAGATTCTTATCAAAGATCAGGATCGCCAATATTCTGAATTGCTCACTCAAAGCCCAGCAATGAACAAAGTATTGGAGACAATTGAAAAGGTATCAAAAACTGATGCAGACATTTTAATTCTTGGTGAAAATGGAACCGGTAAAGAATTGGTGGCCAGGGAGATTCACCGTAAATCCAACCGCTCAGAGGAGACATTTATTAACGTAGACCTTGGTGCACTTCCTGAAAGCCTTTTTGAGTCAGAATTATTTGGTCATGTTAAGGGAGCCTTTACCGATGCCAAGGAAAGCAGGCCCGGCCGGTTTGAACTGGCCAACCTCGGCACATTGTTTCTCGATGAAATCGGAAACCTAACTTTACCCCTTCAGTCCAAGTTATTATCGGCTTTACAAAACAGACAAGTGGTCAGGGTTGGTTCATCAATACCGATATCACTGGACATACGGGTTATTTCAGCTACTAACCGTTTCCTGGAGGAAATGATTGAGGCAGGTAATTTCCGGCAAGATTTGTTATATAGACTAAACACGGTCGAAATCAATCTGCCTCCTTTGAAAGATAGGCATGAAGATATTCCCCTTCTATTAGATTATTTTCTAAATCAGTATGGAAATAAATATCTTAAATCAGGATTAAAAGCAAGTTCCTCAACAATCAAAAGATTGGAAAAATACCATTGGCCCGGGAATGTCAGGGAATTCCAGCATGCGGTCGAAAGAGCTGTGATAATGTCTGAATCCGCTGTGCTAACCCCAGATGACTTTTTAGTCCCTTCGGCAAAAGTTATGCGATCAAAATCTTCCTTAAAAGTAGAAGATCTTGAAAAATCAGCTATTGGGAATGCTTTGCAAAAATGCCAAGGAAACCTCACTAAAACTGCAATAGAGTTGGGATTTGGCAGAAGTACCCTTTACCGAAAAATGAAAAAATATGGGCTCTGATAATTTCCGGCTGAAACTAGTAATCAGAATAATATTGATCCTTGCCTTGGGATTTGGAACCATTTATGTTCTGACCCAGACTCATTTTTGGCTGGTTTCTATTTGGTCTGGGCTCTTCTTTATATTATTGATTTTTGAATTGATCCGTTATCTGGAAAAATCAAAAAAGGAATTGGCTAATTTTCTTTTGGCAATTCAACAAGGCGATTTTTCAAATACCTATCCGCAAAAAAGCAGGGAGGAGTCCGATTATAGCTTGTATAAAGCTTTCAATATTATAAACACAGAGTTTCAGAAAATTCGTAGGGAAAAAGAATCCAATTTTCATTATCTACAAGCTATTGTCGAGCATTCAGGTGTGGCATTAATCTGCTACCAGGAAAAAGAGGGAGAAATTAAATTAATGAATAAAGCTGCAAAGGATCTGTTTCAAAAACCCTATCTGAAAAATATCAGTTCTTTTCATAAAATTGATCCTGCATTAATGAAAGCTATTTCCAAACTTAATAGCGGTGATAAAGTACTACTAAAAAGTGTAATAAACAATGAATTGCTGCATCTGTCCATATTGGCTAAAGAAATCCGCATGGATGATGCACTGTTTAAATTGGTTTCATTCCAGGATATAAAAACTGAGTTGGATGAACATGAAGTCGACTCATGGCAAAAATTGATCCGTGTCCTAACCCACGAAATCATGAATTCGGCCATACCAATATCTACACTTACCTCTGTTATCAATCAGAAAATAAATAGCAACAAAAATGCTAATTCACTGGCATTATTATCAACTGAAGACGAAGAAGATATCATAGGAGGATTAAAAACTATTGAGAATCGCAGCAAAGGCCTGATCCAATTTGTTGAATCTTATAAAACATTAACCAGGCTTCCAAAGCCAAAATTCGAATCTGTTGTTGTAGTTGAATTATTTGATAGAGTTTCTACATTATTAAAATCCGATATCCAAAATGCTGGAATAAGTTTAAAAATCGAATTAAAGGATAAAGCAATAGCAATCAAGGCTGACCCTCAGATGATTGAGCAAATATTGATCAACCTTATCATAAATGCCAAAGATTCCCTGATAGGAGTTAGTGATCCGGTCATTGAACTAATGGCCGTTAATCAAAATGAAAAAGACATCATCAGAGTAATCGATAACGGTTGTGGAATGGATCCCGAAACACTTAGCAATATTTTTGTCCCTTTTTACACTACAAAAAAGAAAGGGTCAGGCATTGGATTAAGCCTTTCGAGACAAATCATGAGATTGCATAAAGGATCGATTTCGGTACAATCTGCACTAGGAAAAGGCTCTGTTTTTAATTTGGAGTTTTGAAATAAGCTCCTGTTTTCATTTTAATTTTTTCCACCCCCTACCCCCGCCAACGGGGGACAGTTATCTATTAGATTGGTTGTATTTAGCAAGTTTTGATTGCAGTTTAATATATTGTAAGAGAAAAAAGCTAACATAATGCTTTCACCTCAAAAAACAACATTTCAAGATATTATCTCCCCCCTAGCAGAAATGCAAAGAGTGACTAATTTACCCACAATAGTTTCTATTATCTGTCCCCCGCTTGATCAGCGGACACAGCCCGCTGGCGGGGGTAGGGGGTGGATTTGCCAACTATCAATTGTCGTTTCTATGGCTATCCCCCGCTGTAGGGGGTGGAAAAGCTAATCTATCAACAGTTGCTTCAATGGTTCTATAAACACCATTAATGTCATTCAAAACATCACTGTCTTCAAACCTTAGCACTGTAAATCCAGCACTCTCTAATTTCATTTGTCTTGTTTTGTCCTTTTTTATATTCTCTTCATGTTGATGGGTAATGCCATCTACCTCAATAATCAGTTTCAACTCCTTGCACATAAAGTCAGCTATATAACTAAGTACCGGACGTTGCCTCCTGAATGAATATCCTTTCATTTTTCTTGCTCTAATGACATATTTCCACAAACAAGCCTCTGCTTTGGTCATGTTTTTCCTGAGCTTGTTTGCGTTGGGTTGAAGCTTTTTATTGTAACCGTAGTTATTTGTGTTGTCAATTTTCATTTTAATTTTTTCCACCCCATACCCCCGCCAGCGGGAGACAGCAACCTACTATTATTTCTATTTTAGCAAGCTTTAATTGCAATTTAATTGTGATGTCAAGTAAAAAGTTGACATTAGACTTTCACAACGAAAAATCAGCACCCCAATTTATAATCTTCCCCTCGCTTGCAGAGTTGCAGGGGGTGGCTAATTTATCAACAATTGTTTCAATTATCTGTCCCCCGCTTGATCAGCGGACACAGCCCGCTGGCGGGGGTGCAGGGGGTGGATCAATTAATTTTTCAATTTTCATTTCTATCAGAAGCTGAATCCAAATTAACGAACCACTGTAACCTGAAAAGATTTACTGCCTGAAACCAATACGTAAACTCCCATTGGTACAAAGCTCCCGTTTTGGTTGGTACCATTCCACTCGGTTGGTGCTTCCAACTTTTTAATTAATTGTCCATATCTATTATAAACTTTTACCAAACCTTGATAGGGCACATAAATAGATTCACTTTGATGATCATTGTTGGGAGTAATAATTGGCAATTGGCAAAATTCTTCTGTTTTAATAATTTCAAGATCTCCATCCAGTGTTGCGGTACATCCAATCGCATCGGTTACTATTAGGTTATATAAACCCTCCGATAAATCTTCCA
>CBDVAV010000267.1:0-6816 GCA_965372055.1 uncultured bacterium
CATCCAATGCCGGTACATGTTTTTGAACTTGGAAGGATGAAATTTGATGGTGTCATTCAATACGTTTTCCAGTGCTGGTTTCGTCAATTCCTTCATACTTACAAACCATTGTTCTGATATTCTTGGCTCGATGATGGAATCTGTCCTTTCCGAAAACCCTATCTTGTTTACATAGTCTTCAATTTTATCGATACGATCCTTTTCCTGTAGTTCTTTGACAATCTTTTTACGTGCGACAAATCTGTCCTCACCAATATACAGTTGAGCATTTTCACTCAATGAACCATCCTCGTTCAAAATATCAATACTTTCTAAATTATGCTTTTTTCCCAACTCATAATCATTAACATCGTGGGCAGGGGTAACTTTCAGGCATCCTGTCCCAAATTCCGTGCTTACATATTCATCTTCAATAATGGGAATCGAGCGATTTATAAGGGGGACCAGTGCCTTTTTACCTTTCAGGTGTTGATGCCTTTCATCATTTGGATTTATACAGATTGCAGTATCTCCCAAAATGGTTTCAGGCCTGGTTGTGGCAATAGTTAAATAATCTTCACCGCCATCAATCTTATATTTTATGTAATAAAGGTGGGAGTTAACTTCTTTGTGGATCACCTCATCATCAGCTATCGCAGTATGGCC
Organism: uncultured bacterium; assembly: GCA_965372055.1. Taxonomy (GTDB): domain Bacteria; phylum Bacteroidota; class Bacteroidia; order Cytophagales; family Cyclobacteriaceae; genus CBDVAV01. Next base: position 646 of record CBDVAV010000267.1, read on the forward strand.
ATCAGGGTCCCAATTGATCATGCGGGTGCCTTTGTAAATGTGGCCCTTGTTATAGAGGTCGACAAATACCCCGATTACCATTTTATAGTAGTCATCATCCATGGTAAAAGCTGTACGGTCCCAGTCACAAGATGCCCCTAGCTTCTTAAGTTGCTCTAGGATTATACCTCCATATTTTTCTCTCCAGTCCCAGGCATATTTCAAAAATTCTTCCCTAGTGATATCTGTCTTTTTTATCCCTTTTTCTTTCAGCATAGCCACTACTTTAGCTTCTGTGGCTATGGATGCATGATCAGTTCCTGGTACCCAAAGTGCTTCTTTTCCTTCCATTCGTGCTTTTCTTGTCAGCACATCTTGAATGGTATGGTTTAGCATGTGGCCCATGTGCAATACACCCGTTACATTTGGCGGTGGGATTACAATGGTATAAGGTTCTTTATCTTTGTTGGGTTTGGACCTGAAAAATTCCATATCCATCCAATGTTGATACCATTTATCTTCTACTTTTCGTGGATTATATTTTGTTGATAGAGACATCAAATGTTAGATTCTTATTTCAGTGGGCAAAAATAATTTAATTTGATGGAATAGGATAAAATTAAAGAACCCATTTTCCGGCCTGTCATTTCATTACTGAAACAAAATGATAACTTTACGTGAAAATTTAATAAATGATCAAAGCCAACAACCCTAATCTAACCTCTTGGATAGACGTAAAACCCGATTCTGATTTCCCAATTCAGAACCTTCCTTTTGGGATCTATTCACATTCAGGATCTACCCCTAAAGTATGTACAGCAATTGGAAACAATGTTGTTGATCTTTCGGCTTTATTTACCGCAGGCCTGTTAGGGGATTGTGGACTGTCAACAGAAAATGTTTTTAATCAGGTTTATATTAATGATTTTATGGCTTTGGGGAAACAAGTGTGCAGAGCAGTCCGCAACAGGCTTTCGGAATTATTGGAGTCATCAAATTCAGAGTTTCGGGATAATCTGGATTTACGGATACGGGCATTGATTCCCATGAACGAGGTGGAAATGAAAATGCCTGTTAAGATTGGGGATTATACTGATTTTTACTCAAGTAAAGAGCATGCAACCAACGTGGGCACAATGTTCAGGGACCCAGCTAATGCGTTACTTCCTAACTGGCTTCATTTGCCGGTAGGGTATCATGGCAGGGCATCATCGATTATTGTTTCCGGAGAGCCTATACACCGACCAAAAGGTCAAATGAAGGCACCGGATGCAAAACTTCCTTCCTTTGGCCCTTGCAAGAGATTGGATTTTGAATTGGAAATGGCTTTTATTACTTGTAAAAATAATCCGCTTGGCAACTCGATATCTGCCGAAGATGCAGAAAATTCTATATTTGGATTTGTGCTTTTTAATGATTGGTCGGCAAGGGATGTTCAAACCTGGGAATACGTACCCCTTGGGCCATTCATGGCAAAGAATTTTGCTTCGTCTATTTCTCCGTGGATTGTGACCATGGATGCATTGGAACCCTTCAGGATTAATGGTCCAAAGCAAAAGCCAGAGGTGCTTCCGTATTTGAAAACCATTGGCACTAAGAATTTCGACATCAGTCTCGAAGTTGGGGTTACTCCTGAACACTCATTTGAAAAAGTTGTCTGTCGTTCAAATTTTAAAAATATGTATTGGAATGTAAACCAGCAGTTGGCGCATCATACAGTAAATGGCTGTAATATTAAGGTAGGGGATATGTATGCCTCCGGGACCATCAGTGGACCGACTCCGGAGTCTTACGGATCAATGCTAGAACTGGCATGGAAAGGTACCAAGCCGATTTCAATGCCTGATGGCACAGAAAGAAAATTTCTTCATGATGGGGACACTGTGGTTATGAGAGGTTATGCTAAAAAGGATAAGGTAAGAATTGGTTTTGGCGAAGTACGGACACTTATATTACCAGCTAAATAATTATTATGTTCTATGAAAACAATTGATCCGAAAGAAATACCGGTAAGGGAATTTCACGCCTATTTATTGGGTTCCGTGGCTCCGCGCCCCGTTGCTTTTGCTTCTACTATTGATAAGCAAGGAAATGTAAATCTCAGCCCTTATAGTTTTTTCAATGCATTTAGTGTAAACCCTCCGATTTTGGTTTTTTCACCAGCAAGAAGGGTGCGGGACAATACTACAAAAGATACATTGGACAATGTTTTAGAACATCCTGAAGTAGTAATAAACATTGTTACACATTCAATTTCGGAGCAAATGTCTTTATCTAGTACCGAATACGGTAAAGGTGTAAATGAATTTGTGAAATCAGGGTTAACTGAAGTTCCATCTGATATTGTTAAGCCCCCACGTGTCGGCGAGTCTCCAGTAGCTTTTGAGTGTAAGGTGAATGATGTTATTCCACTTGGTGAAGATGGTGGGGCAGGACATCTTGTAATTTGTGAAATATTGTTGGCTCATTTTAGTAAAAATATCCTTGATGAAAACAATAAGATTGATCCCTACAAACTTGATGTTGTCGGGCGAATGGGGGGTAATTGGTATACCAGGGCTCATGGGGATTCATTATTTGAGATTCAAAAACCTTTAGGCAAGAAAGGTATTGGGGTTGATAAAATTGATGAGAGCATCAGGTTTAGTAAAATATTATCAGGGAATGATTTGGGCCGGCTTGGCAACGTTGAAGAGTTACCTTCAATAGAAGCTGTGCAAGGATTTCGGTCAACTTCAGAGATTGCGGACATTTTTCTGGAAAATTCAGAAAACCATGAAAATTTAAAAATCGCAATACATAAACTTGCCAAACGATACCTACAGGATATTGAAGTTGAAAAAGCGTGGTTGACATTGCTGCAGATTCATTAAAATGCTGATAATTGGTTGATTAGTCCAATTATAAAGCCAACCTCTTTCTTGCCAGCTGAAAGAATTATTCCATCTTCCGCAAGCATGGTGGGCGTGGTCATGTTCTTTAGGCCATGTTGTTAATTTAATGCAATTTTAAAAGTTGGCTGACCTGTTTGCCAAAATCAGTTTGCCTTTTGGCTTGTACCAAACATGAAGATCCATGTTGTAACATACATTTGAAACCTACGTATTTATACATGTAGGATTATTGATAAATTCCTTAAGGCTGAATGAATTATTCAGCCTTTTTTTATTTCCAAGGAATAATGTTGCCTCTTTGGTGTTCAAGCATACCCTTTGGCACACAAGCCTTTATTTCTTCAGCTAAGGTTTTGATCAAACGTTCTTTTAAGAAGCTTCGATGAAAGCAAAGATCCACTTGCCTCATTGGATCAATATTTTTGAAATGCCTTATCCTTTCTTTTTGATCCCTTAAATCCAGAAGAGCGAGTTCAGGTAATAGTGTATAGCCAAAATGATTGTCAACCATATTTTTCAATGTTTCTAAACTCCCACTTTTAAACTGTAGATTCATTTCTGCATTACCTTCTATTCTTTTCCCGCACAAAGCTTCTATCTGGTCGCGAAAACAATGCCCTTCCTTAAGCAACCACATTTCACTCAGGTCCAGTTCCTCCAGGGTAATTTCCGGAGGAAGTGTAGTTTTTCCTTCTGAAAAATAAAGCAGGAATTTCTCGTAGTAGAGGGGGGTGTTTTTAATTTCTTTATCTTCCGGAGCTACCAAAATACCAACATCCAAAAGGTCTTTCTTAAGGTGATCGATAATCTGCTCAGATATTAATTCATCAATTCCCAAGTTGATTTCCGGGAATTTTTGTACAAAAGATGGTATAAGCCTGGGTAATAAATAAGGGCTAATGGTAGGAATGATCCCAATTCTCAGACTGCCTGAAATGTTTTCGGCATTGTCCTCAATAATATCGTTTATCTTTTTAAGGTCCATCAACCCAGAACGGGCTTGTTCTATAATCCTTTTTCCAATGCTCGTGGTAATTACTGGTTTCTTGCTCCTGTCAAATAACATCACTCCCCACAAGTCTTCAAGTTTTTTGATTTGCATACTTAAAGTAGGCTGGGTAACAAAGCAGTTTTCTGCTGCTTTGGCAAAATTACGGTAAGTATCTACAGCCAAAATGTATTCTAATTGTTGAATTGTCATAATAATAGTTATTATCTATAAAGATATAAAAAATATCAATTTGATTTATATTAATGTCTGTTGTATTTTTGATTTATGGAAAATTTAATAGGAATAAAAAAAACAAATGCAGTGAAATTGGTAAATCAAATCAATGATTTATTATCCAATTATCAGGTTTATTACCAGAACCTCAGAGGCTTTCATTGGAACATTGAAGGCCCCGGGTTTTTCGAACTTCATGCCAAATTTGAAGAGCTTTACAATGATGCTCATCTTTCAATTGACGAGGTAGCCGAGCGGATACTTACCCTTGAAGGAAAACCATATCATACTTTTACAGAATTTTTGGAAGTTGCTGAAATAAAAGCGGCTAAAAATATTTCAGATGCTCAAGGCACTGTAGAAACAACGCTTAGCAATCTTGGGTTACTAATCAACAAGGAAAGATCAATATTGAAATTGGCAAGTGAAGCAAACGATGAAGGTACAATTGACTTAATGAGTACTTACATTAGTAAACATGAGAAATTGACATGGATGCTATCAGCATTTTTGAGAAATAATTAGTATAGCATTTAAGAAACGTTTGTAAGTAAATTGGTTGGTAAAAAAAAGGGTGTATTTCCTACACCTTTTTTTTATTACCCTATACCGCATAAATTGCAGCCATATTTCAAATTATGAGGAACTTAATATTCCTTGCCATACTATTTTCTTGCTCTAATCAATCGGCCAATGATATTGTAAAAGATTATTTTACATTAGTCAGAGAGGAATTTTCAGGTCAGAATGCAAAAAGTATTGTTGCATTTGTTGAAAAAGATTGGAGAGTAGTTGGCAATAAAGCATTCGATGCCAGCATTTATCATGTTGTTAATTATTTGGAACGGGCTGGTTATAAGAAGGAATCGAAAGCCAAACCATCAGACCGATTAATCTATCGAGTTAAAAAAAGGCCTCTTGAAAATCCAACATGGGAACCTGTTGGCGCCAGTTTGACAATTGAGGGTGAAACAACCCCATTTATATCCAGTGTTATCAACAGAAACATGCTTACATTGAGATCATTCTCAACACCAGAGGATGGCTTTAGCAGTGAAGTAATATATGTAGGAAAGGGCACGGAGAGCGATTATGATGGCAAAGATGTCAAAGGAAAGATCGTTTTTGGGGAAACTCACGTGAGGATGCTTTACCGGGAAGCCGTGGAAAAAAGGGGGGCAGTGGGGGTAATTGCTTACAGTATGCCATCATACCTTAAGCCGGAGATACATAGAAATTCTATCCAGTTCAGCAGTATCCCCTACGAACCAGACCGAAAATCTTGGGGATTGCTTCTTTCCACAAATGCCAATGATCATTTGAAAAGTGCTTTGGATAATGGAAAAGTAAATGTAAGGGTAGATATTGAAACCAGGTCCTACGAATCTGAAGAGCTCACTTTGATTGCTGAAGTGAAAGGCTCAATAAACCCAGAGGAACGATTTGTGTTTAGCGCCCATGTACAAGAGCCCGGGGCAAATGATAATGCCTCTGGAGTTGGGGCACAAGCAGAGATGGCTAGAGTTGTGGCTAAATTACTGCAAAACGGAAATGTTAATCCGAAAAGAACAATCACTTTTATTTGGGGTGATGAAATTCGGTCAACAGCAAATTTTATCCGTGATGATTCTGTAAGGGCAAAAAAAATCAAATGGGGAATTAGCCTGGATATGGTGGGCGAAGATACTGAAAAGACTGGTGGCACTTTTTTAATTGAAAAAATGCCAGACCCTTCGGCAATCTGGATCCGAGGAAATGACAAGCATTCTGATTGGGGTGGAGAAAAGCTTGACAAATCCCAGCTCAAACCACATTACCTAAATGATTTTATTCTGTCAAGATTTAAAGAACAAGGGGAGTTTGCCAATTGGGCAGTAAATACCAATCCTTTTGAAGGAGGCAGCGACCATGTTCCGTTCTTACGCAATAATATTCCCGGATTACTGCTTTGGCATTTTACGGATGAGTTTTACCACACAGATGGAGACCGGATTGACAAAGTCTCGGAATCTACTTTATACAATGTAGGGGTTGGTGCTTTGGTATCTGCTCTTTTGCTTACTTCCGGAAATG
>CBDVAV010000268.1:0-6813 GCA_965372055.1 uncultured bacterium
TACTGTGTCTCAGCCACCAAACCAGTTTGGAGTCACATTCGTGAATATAGGGGAGTTACAGAGTACTGGATTCGAATTCGCTATCAATTGGGATGCAGTTCAAAGTGGGAATCTCACTTATTCTACCGGACTTAATTTTGCAACCAACCAGACGGACATTGAAAGCCTGACATCAGGTGATCTTTCATTTGGTGAAGGAGGAGTTTTATTCAGGGCTAACTTCGGCTCACCCGGACAGAATGATACCGAAACTGTTAGGGTAAAAGAAGGGGAGCCTTTGGGTGATCTTTGGGGACCTGTTTGGGATGGTGTTACGGTTGATGCGACTGGCGTGCCTATATTCAACGACATTAATGGTGATGGAACAGTCTGTGACTGCGATGATGATCGTGCTGTCATTGGAAACGGATTACCTGATTTTACCTTGGGATGGAACAACAGCATCACTTATGGTAATTGGGACCTTAACCTATTCTTCAGGGGTGCATTCGGTCACGACCTTCTGAATAGCTACAGGGGATTCTATGAAAACCTGGAGTCAACCACGGTTGGTAATTGGAACATAGTCAATACCGATGATTTTAATCCGATCGTTGGCAAGGCGGTGGTAAATAGTATCCATGTTGAGTCTGCTACTTTCGTTAAATTGGACAATGCTTCAATTGGTTACACCTTCAATACTTCGGGTTCCGCCATATCAAATGTCCGTCTTTATGTCTCCGGTCAGAATTTGTTCACTATCACCGGTTATTCGGGAATAGATCCTGAAGTAAGATATATTGACACCGGCGAAAATCCCGAGAATCCTGATGATCCGTTGTCTCCAGGTATTGAGAGAAGAGATACCTACTTTACCTCCAGGACATTTACCATTGGTGTTAGTCTGGGTTTTTAAAAGAGATAATTAATAAGACTAAATGATTAGAAAAATGAAAAATATACTAAAGAGATTTTCAGTGTTGGTAGTAGGGCTATTCTTCATAGTCCCGGCGTGTACAGATTTGGATGAAGAAGTGTTCAGCGAGGTTACTGCTGACAATTTTTTTAAAACTGATAGGGAATTTATTGCTGCACTAGGAGCGGCATACTCTTCATTGGCAGCACTTGGAGGCCATGCCAATGTATGGTCTATCAGTGAGTTGGCCAGCGATGAATTGGTAGTGACCACTAAGGGTGGTGACTGGTTTGATGGTGGGGTGTTGATTGAAATTCATCGGCAGGAGTACTCTCCCGATAATGGATTCTTCAACAATGCCTGGACCACCATGTATGGAGGTATCGGTACCACCAATCGGTTGATTAACCAGTTTGAAGAATTGGTGGCGGCCGGTAACACCGATGCTAATGCTTTTATTGCAGAACTACGAGCATTAAGGGCGCTTTGGTATTACTTTGCATTGGATGCATTTGGTAATGTACCTTTGTCCATCGATTTTTTGGATGAAACGCCTCCTGAAAATAGTACAGACTTTGGCTCAGGGAGGATAGCTGTATTTAATTTTATAGAAAGTGAATTGAATGCAATTATTCCGCTATTGGATCCAACTAGTACTGGAAAAACCTATGGCCGTATGAACCAGGCTGCGGCTTATGCACTAAGATCAAAACTGTATCTGAATGCAGAGGTATTTACGGGAACTGCCCGTTGGGCAGATGCAATTGCGGATGCAGACGTAATTATGAATGGCACCGTAGGTTCATTCAGCCTTGAGGTAAGTTATAAAGATAACTTTGCAATAAATAACGAGGGATCTTCCGAGAGTATCTTTGTAATCCCTTATGACAAGGTGTTTGCCGGAGGGTTTATATGGGCTCCTATGACTTTGCATTATGCGAATCAGTCTACCTTTAATTTTACCTTCCAGCCCTGGAATGGATATTCAGTGGTGGAGGAATTCTATAACTCCTACATTGATCCTGTTCAAAACCCAGGCCCACAAGGTCCAGTTTGGACAGGCCTGGCAGATTTCGATCCTAATGACGACAAAACGCCTAACGGTGTTGGCACCCTGGACTTGCGCCTTTCTAATTTCCTGGTAGGCCCACAGTTTAACTCTGACGGAACTCCTACAGAAGACCCAGCCTTTGAAGGACCAACTGCAGATCAACCGGACCCGGATGGAACCCGGCTTAATTTTACTCCAGCGATCAACGAGGTCTGGCCCAATGGCTGGAGACAGGGTGGAGCAAGGATTTTTAAATATCCTTATGAAGTTGGAGGTACAGAAAATGCATCAAATGATTTTATTATTTTCCGCTTGGCTGATATAATGCTCACCAAAGCCGAAGCTATGTTTAGAATGGGTGACGCTGCTGGGGCATTAAGCATTGTAAATCAATTCAGGAGTCGAGCCGGTGTAACTCCGTATGGGACTCTTACCGAGGATAACCTATTTGACGAACGAGGTCGTGAGATGTTTGCTGAGATGACCCGGAGACAGGATCAAATCAGGTTTGGTAGGTGGGGAGAAGCATGGTGGGAAAAGGTTGCTACTTCTGGTGAAAGCAAGTGGATAGTGTTCCCTATCCCTCAGGTACAAATTGATGCTTCTGTTGTTTTGAACCAGAACCCAGGATACTAGATAAAGTTCATCATCAACTTATAATAAAAAAGCAAGCGATAAAATCGCTTGCTTTTTTATTGACATTAGTATATGATTACATCTGTATATTTCTACTGGCCATGAAGGATGTATTCCTGACCATTTGTGCATTGAGTTTAGCTTTTTTTACTACTTGTACAGATTCATCCAGAAAGATACAATTATTCACCCCCCTCCCATCAGAGAGTTCGGGAGTTGATTTCACAAATTCATTGCAACATACCGAACAACTGAACCCCTATACATTTAAGAACTTCTATAATGGTGGTGGCGTGGCAGTTGGTGACATTAACAATGACGGATTGGCTGATGTATTTTTTTGCGGGAACATGGTTTCCAATAAACTCTATTTGAATAAGAGCGGTTTGCAGTTCGAGGATATAACTGTCAGTGCAAACCTTGAAAGCATTGATGTCTGGAGTACAGGTGTAAGCATGGTCGATATCAATGCCGATGGATTCCTGGATATTTATGTGTGCAAATCAGGACCGCCCGGTGGTAAAAAGAGGTACAACGAGCTATTTATCAATAATAGAGACCTGACTTTTACTGAAAGTGCCAAAGAATACGGACTGGATAACATAGGGCTTTCTGTTCATGCAGCTTTTTTTGATTTTGACAAGGATGGTGATCTCGATTGCTACTTACTCAACAACTCGATAAAATCAATCGGGGCATTTGAAATGGTAAAAGACCAGCGACTGATACCAGATTCATTGGGTGGCAATAAATTTTACAGGAATGATAATGGCTATTTCAAAGATATCACGCTAACCTCAGGCATCTATTCCAGCGAAATTGGATTTGGCCTTTCAGCCACGGTTGGGGATGTAAATGAAGATAACTGGCCGGATATTTATATCTCCAATGATTTTTTCGAGAAGGATTATTTGTACATCAATCAACAGGACGGGACCTTTAAGGATCAGCTCGATGATTATGTAAATGAGATTTCCATGGGTTCAATGGGGGCTGACCTAGCAGATATAAACAATGACGGATATCCTGAATACTTCGTTACGGAAATGTTGCCGGAGAGGAGAGACCGGGTAGTTACCAAGACATTTTTTGAAACCTGGGGGGGATTAAAGAATGCCCAACGCAAGGGCTACTTCAATCAGTTCGGACGTAATGTATTGCAGCTAAATAATGGTGATGGTACTTTCAGTGAAATGGGAAGATACGCTGGCGTGGAAGCAACCGATTGGAGCTGGGCTGCCTTAATTTTTGACATGGACAATGATGGCCTGAAAGACATTTTTGTGGCCAATGGAATTTACAAGGATTTAATTGATTTGGATTACTTAAACTTCATGGCTGACCGAGCCAGGGTTAGGAACATTATTCAATCAAATGAAAATGCGATTAAATCCATGATCGACATGATGCCATCAGAACCCATTCCAAATTATATTTTCAATAACAACGGTGATTTTACTTTTACTAATAAAGCCTATGACTGGGGCATGAGTGAGTCCACCTTTTCAAATGGTGCCGCTTATGGTGATCTTGATAATGATGGTGATCTTGATCTAGTAGTGAACAATGTTAATATGCCCTCCATGATCTATGAAAATCGGTCCAGACAAGTCCTTCCGGAACGAAACTACTTAGCAATAAAGCTAAAAGGAGAGGGTGCGAATACTATGGCTATTGGGGCAAAAATCAAACTTTACATCGATGATCAGATTATCTACCAGGAACTAAACCCAATGCGGGGTTTTGAATCGACGGTCGATTACAAAATGATATTTGGTCTGGGGGAGATTATCGTAATCGATAGCATCATTGTCACCTGGCCAAATGATGGGATGACTACATTGTATAGTGTGACAGTAAATCAATTAATTGAGCTGAATGAAGCCGATGCTCAATTAGCCAAATCAGCCATTGCAAAACCAAGCTCCCAACTATTCAATCAATATATTAATGATTCCCTTACATTCCGGCATGTTGAGAATGATTATATCGATTTCAACAAGGACCGCCTTTTATTTCACATGAACTCAACAGAAGGCCCCTGTATTTGTAAAGCTGATGTAAATCATGATGGTATGGAAGATTTATACATCGGAGGAGCAAGTGGGCAGGCAGGCAAACTATTTATTCAAGCCAAAGGTGAGGTATTTCATTCTTCCGTTGTGAGTTCTAAAAATGATGCCCAAGGGGAAGATTTGGATTGTAAGTTTTTTGATGCCAATGGAGATGGCCATCCCGATCTTTACGTAACCTCTGGGGGTAGTGAATTCAGTTCCATATCAACCTGGTTAAATGATAAGTTGTATTTCGGAAACGGAGAAGGCGGATTCACTAAAACCAGCCAACGTCTACCCTTTAAGGGATTTGAGTCAACAAGTGCTGTCGTACCCTTTGATTTTGATGATGATGGTGACCAGGATCTTTTTGTCGGAGGGAGGTCTGTACCATTCTTTTACGGAATCCCAGCAGACTCCTATTTGCTTGAGAATGACGGGAGTGGTCACTTTACAAAGATTGTTAATCAATCTACCGCTATGTTAAACCGGCTGGGAATGGTTACCGATGCCACCCTGGCAGATTTGGATGGGGATGGCAGAAAAGAGTTGGTGGTAGTAGGAAGGTGGATGCCCATAAAAATATTCAAAGTCTCCCAAAGAGGATTAACTGACGTATCTGAGGAATGGGGAATGGAAAAATCCAATGGCTGGTATAATACTGTTGTAGCTGAGGATTTGAACAGTGATGGGAAAATGGATTTACTGGTAGGTAATCATGGATTAAATACGCGGTTTCACGCATCACCAGATGAACCCATTGAACTTCTTGTCAACGATTTTGATAATAATGGATCCTTTGAGCAGATTATTTCCATGTATTCAGATGGCAAAAAATATCCTTTTGTTCAGTTAAAGGAACTAGCTAGACAACTGCCGACTATTTCTCAGCGATATTCTAGTTTCAGTGATTACAAGAGTGACGAAACCGATGCTGTCTTTTCCGAAGAAATACAGGTAAATGGGCAAGAGTTACATACATACCATCTCGCCTCAGGGATTTTTTACAATAACGGTAAGAAAATGATTTTTGAAAAGCTGCCAATGAGAACTCAACTTTCACATATCTATACCATCAAAACTGGTGATTTTAATAGCGATGGGAATGTAGATATTATTCTTGGTGGGAATTTTAATGAATCAAAACCAGAAGTTGGCACTTATAACGCTAATTTTGGTGTTTTGTTACTGGGTACGGGTGAAGGACAATTAGAGTTTATTCCAAATTCCAAGGCGGGTTTTAGAATTGAGGGAACGATCAGGAATGTTGAAGAAATTAAAATTGGCAATAAAAAAGTGTTGGTCTTTACCCGAAATAATAATGAGATTTATGCAATTGAATATGGTGAGAAGAGGTAATTGGATTTTCCTGGCTACAGGAATTTATCTTTTAGTATTATTTGGTTGTGGTAATGAAAATAAACTGGAGAGAACAATTCGCAAGGAGCTGGCAAGTGGAGTTCGTAATGACTCTCTTTTCCTGGGACTAAAATTCGGAATAGAGCTTCAGGAATTTTATGACCATTGCCGAGAGCTAAACAGCCAAGGGCTGGTAAGGGAAGGGCCTAAAAATATGTCGGTGGAATATCTGTTTAAAGACAGCTTGGACAATCCAATTGCCTTCAATTTTTACGCTGATAGAAATGATGGTGGTGGCCCAATCCATTTATACCATACCACCTTTTACTATTATGCATGGGTACTGAACAGGCATCTTTATTCCGACCGTCTGCTAAATATGCTGATCCCTATTTTAATGGAATGGTATGGTGGCAATGAGCCATTCACTCAAATAAAGAACGGCAAAAAGCATATATATAAAATTGACGGTAACAGAATGATAGATATGTTTATATATGATGAGGGTACCGTGGTAGCAACATACACAGATCTTTCCCATAACAAAAAACCTTAAGTACAGGCGATGGGGAAATTAAAACTTCGATACTTGTTGCTGGTACTGGTGGTCAGTTCTTGTAGGGAGAAGGAAGATGCACTATTTAAGCTCATCGATCCTGCTCAGTCCAATATTGAATTTTCCAATGACCTGGTTTTTAACCCGGACTTCAACATTTTCAAGTACAGGAATTATTATAACGGGGGAGGTGTAGGATTAATTGACTTTAATAAGGATGGACTTTTGGATATCTATTTGGTGGCCAATATGAAGCCCAATA